>JASHSN010000291.1 GCA_030038695.1 Nitrososphaeraceae archaeon | reverse complement strand
GGAAAGATCCATCACATGCTGAATTCTTGACTACAGTAAATCAAATTACATCTGCAGCACAAGCCGGCAAGTTGAGTACTACCATTGCAGGACTAGTGTTCAACTGCCCAATTGTTGATGTGCATGTTTAGGCGCAAATAGACAGAGGAGAGAAACAATTCCATTTCTTTTTTCTTTCATCTTTATTTGACATATCAAGGGTTGAACTGAACAATGCAGTATAATAATACATTAACTTGGAAAATGCAAAGAGTTTTAATCCCGCTGAGTATAGTAATTGTTCTATCTTTTTTGATGTTTCCTAATCCTGTCTTGCTTGCTCATACGTTCTCTGAAAACGAAAATGCATTATTTCTAACCATGATAAATAAAATAAAGGCTGAAACACAGCTTGTTGCTCATGATTTTTCAAATAACACCGAACAGGCTCAGGACCACGCGAAAGCCGCTGAGGAATTATTTACCCAAAAAGACCCTGTACTGAACACGACATGGACTACAGAAATATCGGAGCGAAACCCGAGAATAACGGCCGACTTGTTGCATTATTTAAATGATTTGAAAACCTCACCCTCTAATTCTAATTCCAGTTCAGTGCAATCGAAGGTGACCAATATTGGAAACCTTTTAGATGAAGCGGTTTCTGTGAGGATTAGTAAGGATCTATTATACACTCCAAAGACTCAGGCGTTAGTGCTAGCCAATTTGGGCAACGAAATATACAATAACTATGATGCTGCGCTAGAGTTGCCAGCCACCACTACAGGATTACCAGCAGTAGCGAATTCAGTAACTAATGCAATGAACCATTCGCCTGCTACGATTAAGAACTTGACGGCTTATCAGACAGCAGAATCCTTGGCTGGTGTTGCGCGACAAGTATTTGACGAGAATTTGAAACCTATAACACTTGCCAACGCCACAACAGGCATAGCAAATTATCTGGCCAGGCATTATATACTGGCTGAACAAAGATATCTGGATCAGTTAATAAATGGTATATAATAAGTTATCATTTGTGAATGTAACGGAGCTAATTCATGGTAATCTACATCCAACGCTTATACGCGCATATAATCTTCGGTTGTAGCATCCTGAAATTATTAACGCTTCGCCTCATGTTTCGTAAAAAGGTTCCAAAATATAATTGCTTGATTGTAGTATTATTTATTATAGCATACATAATATTAGCCACCGGACTTCCCTTAGGGTTGTCTATCCCACACGATGCCTATGCACATTCCCTTCCTATGACTGAAATTCCAGCTGCAAATTCCGTAGTCCCAAAAGGAACACCACTACCATCAAAACTAATAATTGATTTTTCTGAAAGACCATCACCTACCGTTAGACATAAAGGCATTTAAATCAGCATAAATTATGAGCATTCACAAGGACACTATTTTGTGAAGTTTTCTCAGAATAGATAGTTCATTACGTCAAACGGCATCACTCCCCTATAGAGAATGTCGGACGTTGTATCGAAGATTGTTATAGATCAACTAAGTTTTGAAGGACAAAAATGTGGATATGCTGCAAGATTTTAGGGGTATGACGAAATATGTTGTTTTGTTTTGTATCACGTTTGACGACTAGCTGATTTACGCAGTATTGGTAGCTAGATCAGCGCCGCCGCGCAGGAATTTAAAGCAGCGTTTGTTTCTACTTCACAAATAAAAATGCACTTATTTAGCTATAGATTACGTAGTATCATAGAAGAAAGATTATCTACCACGTAGAAGAGAGACTTTTGCGTTATTTAGCTATAATAAAGGCTCTAGTCGACTACATAACAGCCTCGTCTTTTATTTTTATGTTGTATAAACAGAGAACTTCTGCCTCTAGTGACATGTTCACGTATTTAAGAGATGGCGTATACTTCCTGTTCTTAACTCATGCTCATTAACTGTTATTGGAAATTCTATATGCCTTGCAAATATTTCAACTATGACCTAAATATTGGATTCGTTGATGGTGTTATCTTCAGGAGCCTACTGTTTGGGATATTTCGTCGCGTGTGCGCAAAAAAAAGCAACCGAAGAGAAATATGTAGATCTTGCTGTCCAACATTAGTTACACAAGAGGGGTATAGCAAAATGACAATTGGAATCGGTTATCGTTTGTCTGTTTGCGCTGGAGAAGAATCATAACTCAAAATATTTTTCCATTACTTTCGACATATTAAGTTTAGCGACATCTTTATCGCTCAATACTTCCGAATGCTTCTGTTTTAAATGTCTTAATGCAAACCTAACCTCATCGCCACATAACTTGCATTTCGCTTTTCCAAACATAGATAGCGATTATCATAAGAATTAGTTAAAGCAATCTTTGTATACAGAGTAAAGTTTTGAATCAATAATTACTTCATTTTCTTATTACCTGTACGTATTTCCGACATATTTCCGAAATCAAAAAGGTAGCAAAATACACACAGGAGAGAAGGTAACGCATCTTATGCCAACTACAATTAATATTTTATACTAATTGGCAATTAGTAGTATTAAGGCTTTCAAAGAAAGGAGAATAGCTAAAATGACTATGATGTTAGCCTTCTTCAGTCATTTGTTTTATTATGAACCTATGACATCGATTCTCGTCTACACAATGGCATAGAACCGTGACATTGCTTGTTTTAGATAATGACCTTAATCCATTTAGTGCGTTCAAAGAATCGGGATTATTTCTTATCTCATGTCTGAACTTTCTTTCATATTCGTTCCAGCCTATGGCTTTGTCTTTAACAAATTCTCTAAATAGCGCTTTGCTCGGAGCCAAATCCTTCCACCATTGATCCCAACTCTCCTTATTTTTTGGTAAATATCTAGGCCTATAACGAGCTATAAGTATTCTGAGACCATCTTCACGATTAATCGGTTCCTTTAGTGATTTGAGTCTTAGCATAGTAGAAGGATTTTTTCTGGAGCTATTAATTGAATAGCTCTAGTGAAGGTCGGCACACATTAATAGTCATAACTACAGCTGAGAAAATTTTAGCAACAGGTACAATACATACACTCATACGAAAGTGCAGTTAAAATAATTTTGTGTGTAACAATGTACGTGTACGTTATTTGGCTATAGATTACGTAGTGTAATCACTACTAAGAGTGTAGATTGAATAATAATAAAACTGCAGCAGTTACATAAACTCCGTGTTTAGGTAACTATCTAAGTTCTCTTCATTGTTTAGATCTAATCCTTCTTCAGAAGCAATAAAATCTACCAAGTCATTTTCGTAATCCTAATCTCACACAAGTCAATTCTTATCATAATTCAAATAATTGGGAAGGAATAGTCATACTATTGAGAAATTCAACGATGTTAAATTGTATTACTAGATTAGTTATGTCAACATATATTATTATCCCTCTTGTCATACAGTTAAACATCCTATTTAGTAGCATAGACGTTACCGAACCCGGAATCAACATATGTCGACTATAATATCTCCCCATAGTGTCATGTTATCGTAACAGAGGATGCCTCGCTTTGCTTTAATCATATGATAGTCAACTATATGAGGAAAGTATTGGATCTGGTCGTCTCGTATTTGTAACGCTTATACGCAACTCATGCACACATAATATTGACAATCTAAACCTACACGGACAATGTCATTCGAAAAACAATCATGGAGATTTAACGTTAAACAATTTCGTTAAAGCTACAATATTTGCAGATATGATAGTACATATTGGCTTGATTTTATTAATTCCAGTGCCTTAAAATCCATTTTGAAGTATTGTACTAGCACACCTAGTGCAATAGTATTACTTCGGTTCATTCCATGACTACAACATACTACCGCTTTCTCACCTAATTCTAAATAACTTGTAACCCTCGCGATATTGAGTTTATATTCAGATGGAGATGATGGAATATCAAACTCAGGCAGTATTCTGACATCGATTATTCTAAAGTCATCTATGAGGCCTATTTCGCAATCTACGTAACTTGAAAGTTCAGTTGGCTCTCCAAGACCATCAGTAGCTAGGTTTTCTAGAATTTTATACATGTAATATAGCTATATGTATCACGTTTGCTCTTCTTATATGTGTAAATAGATCAGCTTTGGTAGAAGTATTTCATACTAA
>JASHSN010000290.1 GCA_030038695.1 Nitrososphaeraceae archaeon | reverse complement strand
GAGAGTATATTATGGAACCCAGATCTATTGATTCTAGGTACTCAAAGTTACAATCCCCATCCCGAACATACTGGAATGATCTCTGTAACCGATGCTTATCAGCTTGTAAGGAGATGGAATGCAAAGGAATGCTACTTGGTACATTATAGAGGATTGACTGATTTTCAGGAGAGTAGGAACCAGTGGTTCAAAGGTCCGACTAAAGCAATGACATCTGCTGAGCTACAAAAAAACATTGATTCTCATCTCGGAATTAGTGGAGATAACGGAAGGTTTAGGATGACAGTTGGGAAGGAAGGTATGATTTGGGCGGCTAAGAACAACCCAGAATATGTATATGATGAAAACACTCCTATTGGAAATGTCATACAAATTGAGGGACTTGATCAATATGTGTGCAACATAGAGAAACTGAATAAAGAAAATAAATTGAAACTCGAAATTGAAGACCGGATTAACAGGTACACTCTACAATTTGACAGACCTAAGAGGGACAAAAATAATGACCAGATTATTCATGCTGCAGCAGAAATGGCAATGCTTTCAAGAGGGCCTGATTTAAGAATGGAGCTAGTTACTGAACAAGGAAAGGAAAATGCCGTACTCAAAATAAGTGCATTCAAAGGTAAAAAGTACGTGTTTCACGACGATATACTGGTAAATGATACGGACGCTCAAAAGCTGAAAAAATACTTTCTAGAGAACTTCGAAAAGCGTACTTTAGAAGCGACTGTGACAAAAGCTACTAGTAGTAATAATGGCAAGAAATTTAATATTTTTAGTAAAAGGAAATAAGAACTCCGTTACAGTCGCCCAAACAGAGAAACCAGAGTCTAAAAAATAGCTGAGGTGATAGGTATGATTACTACCTGCAATATATATATCCAATGATTAAAGTTATGTATTCCATGAAAGCTTACTCCAAAATGAAAGCAGTATATATCGTAAATAACTCAAGAGTAGCAAAAACATTGGTTGATCCTATGCGGAGAGCAATACTAGACTTGCTGCGACAAAAGCCTATGACTCAGGCTCAGATGGCAGACGAACTAGGCTTAAGCAGTGCATCTCTTAATTATCATATCAAAATACTTAGATCTAGAAAACTTGTTGTAGTTGCCAAGAGAGAGTATGAGAGACATGGGATAAAACAAATATTCTTTTTAGCAGCAGCATACCTTTTCGTCTATGACCTAGACTCATTACCAAAGAGTATAGCTCGTTACTTTTCTCCAGTTAGCCTTGAAAGAGCAAGGTCTGCAATTTCTTTGCTAATTATAAATAATCGTAATTCTATAGACCAAACCCCAAATACATCGAATAGCTTTGCTGAAATACTTTCACGTCAGCTTGTAAAGGTGGCCAAGGCATACGTAGAAAAACAGGTGAACCATGCTCAAGAGAGTGTCATATACGAAATATACACAAAAGCTATGTCCGATCTGCTGCACATGAAAAAGAATTCGTTACTTAGCAAGGAGATAGCATTGAATTTACATAGTAATAAATGATGGCGATGTGCATATACAAATGGTCCCTTAATGGCTTATGCCTTCTTCGTAGCTATCTTTTCTAGCGTAACGTAAAACAATAGCTCTCGTGTATATTCCTCTCAATTACTTTCATACTTTTTCTTATTTTCTCTAGTTGTTAGGTACAGGAGTAGCAACATTACCTTAAGCTTTTGCAGTTTCTGTGATGGATTCTCTCACTATGTTCTTTCTTATGTTCTCGGTACTGTTGTCGCGAATATGCTAGTCGCTTTTCTCTGTTTCTAGCATCATATTCTTTGTGGTCTTTTCGAAATTGTGCAGACCTGGCCTTTTCGTTTTCGGCATGTGCCCTATAGTATTGTCTAGCATGCTCTAAACTCCCATCTCGATGTTCCTGGTGGTATTGTCTCTTCTGAATGAAAGACTTCTCGTGAAATCTGATGTCCATCTTTCAAAAATGTGTATATCTTCAGTGGGGAGACCCATTAATTCTGTAATAACCATTATTGATAAAGGACGAGCTAGATGACTCATGATGTCCATCTTCTTTTGTCCGATAACTTTATCTAACAAATCATGGGTGATCTCTTCTATACGTGTTTCAAGTCGCGAACTAAGTTTGGAAGTTAAAAGAGAAACTAAGGAGTTTTTTACTATAGGATCCAGATGATTTGCCTCGGTAACCTTATGGCTGGAAAGAATTGATTTTGCATCATGATAGCCAAATATGCCGCAAATGTTATTCCTGTTATCGAAGGCTATAGGATTATAGCGTCGCATAGTGGAATAGAAAGGATACGGATTATGCAGGTGGTCCTTTGAAGGAAATATTTTCAATAATTCTGTACCTCTGTGTCTATGTATATATCGTATGTGATAATAGTAGTTAACCTTTAACATTGCTAATAGGCACTCCTTTACCATCTACAACCATACTTCGCTTAATGTCACATTTTGTAATTGATCCTAGTCAGCGCTTTATCATAATATTCTATAGCTCCCGTATGGTTTCCTAATTCGTCAAGCCTGAGAATATAATATATTACATCTTCATAATTTATTTAAATATAAATTAAAATACAAAAGTTTTAAATATAAATTAAAACTTGATTAGTCATTCTAATAATGTGAGGGTTAAAGGTAATTCTATGATCCTTGTGATAACATATACTGCATCATCAGTGCAACTGCAACATCAATGATCTCTTGTACATACTTATCTAACGAGACATCATTAAATAGGCGGGCACACGCAACAGCTCGACTTAAGCGTAATCATTAGTTTTGCTTATTAATGATGCGACAAGCTTTTTATTCCTG
>JASHSN010000289.1 GCA_030038695.1 Nitrososphaeraceae archaeon | reverse complement strand
CCTGGTGAGAAAATAACGATGCCACAGTACGGATGATTTCATCGTAGTAGAAAGCACATATTTATCAAAGCGACCAGGTATTATACAACCGGTTATTCTCCAGAAATCGCGAAGGAATCAGATGTAACGAAGCCAATGTTAATCACTTTCATTAGAAATAATGGCGGTGGTGGTGTTGGTATCCAGGATTTCATCAGATTATGACAGGTTGAAGCTAAGTCCGGCGCAGCCCGGTATAGGCCATATGAAAAAATTCAAGCATAATGTCACACTTTGAGACATAATGCGTGGAGGCTATTGTAGTACATCAGCTGAGTTCTTGGACATTGTTTCTTCAAACTCAAATCAATGATGATAAGTCATCTTATCAAATTACTACCAGCTAATCATATTCTGTTAGAGGTTTAGCAGAATGACAATAATAGCAGGTATAAACTAAGAGGCTTACTTGCACTACTAACCTATGTTAGGCAGTGGATACGACTCAAATATATGTGCGCTAGTCAGAGATACATTATTTCAGACAACATTTGCATTCGATCTGTGGCGTGTTCATGAATCTTGCTGCTACTGAAGAGAAGTATTAGAATTGCCCTTCTGAACAATTCTACGTCCTACCTTGACCCTATCCGGTTGTTAGGTTTTTACGAGACCAAGTTAATAGCCTAATATTTATAACTACTAGTTGCATGAAATTGTTATGGTGGATCTAATCTACGGTCGTGGGATAACAGACCTTATCCGTGAAATGCCTTTTTATATCAACATTTTCAAAAAGTATGCTTCCATTAAACTATTTCATGCAAAGCCAACAATGTATGGATCAGTAGACATCATCAATGTATGCAATCTTCATTGTACTCATTGTTATTGGTGGTTAAACAGAAAGAATGATAATAACGACCTAAGCGCAGAACAATGGCGACAGATAATTAACAATACTTTCAAAAAGGAACATATTTTTGTAGTAACTCTAGTAGGAGGCGAACCAACTCTTCGTCCTGATGTTATCCAAGTATTCTGTGAAGAGATGCCAAGACGGGTTTGTGTTGTTACTAACGGCACATATCCGCTAAAGAGATTTGAAGAACTATATTTTTATTGGATTTCAATGGATGGAACTGAAAAAGTGCACGATAAAATCCGAGATGAAGGTTCGTATTCAAAGACTAAGCAAAACATATTAGACTATATTGCAGGTCCCAATCGTCATAACAAACCAGCATGGAAAGATATCTGGATTACGATGACTATTAATTCTTTAAATTATGATACAATTGAAGATCTAACACATGAATGGATTGGAACGGTAAACAAAATAGGATTTCAATTTCATACTCCATTTGTCAAGGGTGACCCTTTGTGGATGTCATTTGGAGATAAACGTAACGAAGTGGTTGGAAGGCTTATAACATTAAAAAAGAGATATCCTAACTTTGTGGTTAATGGCATTAATCAGCTATCATTGATGAAGGGTAATTGGGGTGGCATTGGCACTACTCCTGTACAATGTCCCTCTTGGGCTATACTTTCATTGGATCATATGGGAAGAGTAAAGCAGCCATGTTGTATAGGTAGCGCAGACAGCAATTCATTAAAGCCTATATGTGAACAATGTGGCCTTGGTTGTTACTCTGTACTCGTGGCTCAGGGCATTAAAGGAAATTGATAAAACTTGCGTATATATATTGAACAACATTTTTTTATCTGAAGCGGGATGACGCACCAATCCCCCATTGGAAATGCAAATGTTGCGGCTATGAAGTCATTGTTGATGATATTTACAAAACGATTGATCATCTGACTGACCAAGGTACAGGGAAAATATAATAGAAAAGATTCCTCACAAGTAAAAGATCGGTTATCAACATGCCATAAATAAGATCATATGTAGTGAGCGGGAAAGAATGGATAAACAACGAAATATCATACTGAGACATCCATCTATTCTGAAACATAGTAAGGCTATCCTTTGCAATGCGAATTTCCATGAAATAGGAAACCTAGTTGTGAGCAAAGCGAACTCCATACGTGCATTAATATTTTGTCATGTAATGAAACATGTTTGGCAGTAGCATGAACCGCAAAAGCAGTTGATTGTGTGCTTATAGTCGCTAGTACTACAACAAAAATTGTTGCAGCTATGGTTATAGTTCTCTTATTAGTCATATATCTAATATAACGTCCCCAGGTCTTAACTTTATCTGCTAGTCTAAACAACGGTTACTCGTTGCAACCGAACCCCGTTGCGTGTGAGCGAAGGAACACATTGCAGAATGATAGAGCCAGCTCAGCCCTAAGCCCAGATGTCATATATGGATGGCGTACTTGTGGTACACTTCTCTAAGATAACATAGATAAGTAAAGGATGCGAAATGATAGCGGATTTCACTAAGGGTACCTATCCGATACCATTCCAGGATAGGCATCCTTCTGTCTGGTACCAAAGATTCTTAGGTGATATTTGTTAAAGTGTAATGCTGTAGTCAAACTATAGCGTCGGGGTATAGGGC
>JASHSN010000035.1 GCA_030038695.1 Nitrososphaeraceae archaeon | reverse complement strand
GCTAATGAATTTGTTGTATAACATTATCTTTAGTCCTGACGACTACAAACTATTGATGTTACTAAAGATTATATGCAATCAATTCGTCGATGAACACTCACTTTAAGAGAGTCCTCAAAGGGGGTAAGATTATTCCTCGATTTCCTAAATATGGGATGGGTCATATTTTTTGGTCAACCTTTCCTTACGAAACATACTTGTGCTACAATGGTCGCATAAATTGCTATATATTACATGATAGTGTTAAACTGAATATATGAGTTCAGTATCGCCATCTTCAACATCTAGTACGACAATAGATAATCAAAAGCTTCAGCAGTTCATAGGAAAAGCATTATCTGATTTTGGAGGAGCTGCAAGTTCTATTTTAGTATACATTGGAGATAAGCTTGGGCTATACAAAGCCATGTCTGATTTTGCAAAGCCAATAACATCACAAGAGCTTGCCAATATTACAGGAACTCATGAACGCTATATAAGAGAGTGGCTAGCAAACCAAGCTGCAGGAGGATATTTGACATATGAGCCGCTATCTCAAAGATATACTCTTCCATTAGAACATGCTCAGGCATTGGTTAATGAAAACAGTCCTGCATATATTGCAGGTGGCTATCAAGTAGTAATGTCTCTTTATAGAGATGAAGCAAAGTTCTTAGATATATTCAAGACAGGTAAAGGTATTGCCTGGGGAGAGCATGACAAAGAGTTATATCAAGGCACAGAAAGATTCTTTAAGCCTGCCTATACAGCAAATCTTGTTAGCTCTTGGCTTCCTGTTGTAGATAATGGCATACTGGAACAGAGACTTAAACAAAACAGCGATCTAAAAGTTGCTGATATTGGATGTGGTCATGGAATTTCCACTATACTCATGACAGAGGCATATCCTAATTCCAAGTTTTATGGATTTGATAACCATCCAGCTTCTATAGAATATGCAAGAAATAAAGCAAGGAAAGAAGGTTTGAGTGAAGACAGAATAAAGTTTGAGGTTGCATCGTCTACCAATTTCCCACTTGCAAATGGAGATTCACAATACGACCTAATAGCATTCTTTGATTGCTTACATGATATGGAAGATCCAGAAGGAGCAGCAGCTCATGCATTAGAAACACTCAAGAAAACTGATGGAATAGTAATGATAGTAGAACCATTTGCAAATGATAAACTAGAAGATAATCTAAATCCACTAGGTCGTCTGTTTTATGCTGCTTCAACTATGGTATGTGTACCCGCATCATTAAGCAAAAACGGTCCAGGGTCAGGAGCTCAAGCAGGAGAACAAGGCATATCACGCGTAGTCAAGGCCGGTGGGTTTAAACACTTTAGACGTGCTACTCAGACAGCATTTAATATAGTATATGAAGCAAAGCCTTAGAGATATTGTGGATGTGGATGTGAAATGAGGATTATTTTTCTCTTTTTATTTACTTATCGTTAGGGTTGTGGTATTGATATAGCTCTAAGCAGGAAGACCCTTTTTCTTGGACTTGGCGTGGCAATTTATATGTCATCTTCTATCATCTTTTTTGCTGAAACAAACAGTAGAGAGTTTTACTCTAACTGGATTATAATTATCAATGCTTCAATTGCTTCGAGTCTGGCAATATTTTTAGTATATAAGTTGAAATTTCACGGGCTTCATGGTAAAACGCATGCAGCACTCGCTGTGGGTTTAGTGCTATGGCTTGCTGCCGATATTGTTTGGGCAATCTATCAGCTTGTCCTAGAAATAGTGCCACCCATGCCGTCAGCTGCTGATTATCTTTGGCTGTGCGGTTATGGTTTTCTTGCCTACTATTTGTTCATGACGTATAAGGAATTCCAGAAGGAATTCAATTTCGGAAGGAAAGTTCTTGTCATAAGTATAATTGGTAATGCCATATTTCTTTCGTATATAATCGCACTTACTGCAAATTTATCAGTACTAACGAGTTCAAACGGTATCCAAATGTTCGCATTCTTAGTAGCTTATCCTATCTTGGATTCAATTTTGATGATTCCTGCGATTGTGATTCTTGTTGAATTTAGAAAAGAACCAGTATGGTTCACGCCTTGGATATGCGAATCATTAGGTCTTTTTTTAATAGCTATATCTGACAGCTGGTTTGCGGTCACTGTTCTTACGTCTTTAGTAGAACAGGTGTGGTTATCGTCAGTATTTTTTGCAGCACATTTACTTGTTATGGCTGCAGGATTGCTTTGGTATATCAATTTGCTAATTCCATCTGCTACCGCACACGAGGTTAGCAGAAAAGAAGCTGCAACGAAGATAGTACCTACTAGCTCGCCCCGAAAGGAGACAGGTAAAAGAGGAGTTCAAACTATTGCAATTGCCGGTGGGGCATTGTTTGCATCAGTGTTATTTGGTGTTCTACTGTATCCATCCTCTCCCTTAAACGCGTTATTTACCAACACAAAAGCTGAAATAATAGCGCCCACGAACGATGGGAAGAAAATCGTAACATTGGGAGCCCTGCTTCCACTAACCGGTGTATGGTCAACTGTAGGCGAATCAGAAAATGCAGCGTTAAAGATTGCTGTTAAAGATGTGAATCAATATCTTTCGAAAAGTAACTCAAGTATTAGAATCGGACTTATCGTCGAGGATTCACGATCAGACCCGGCAATTAGTCTTGAAAAGCTACGAGACTTGGCATCAAGGGATGTGAGAATAGTGATTGGTCCAGCAACCAGCACAGAACTTAATGTACTACAATACTATGCTGATCAAAAAGGCATTATGCTTATAAGCCCGTCTGGTACTGCGCCCTCTCTTGCCGTTGTAGGTAATAACGTATATCGATTTGCATCCGATGATACTTATCAAGC
Source organism: Nitrososphaeraceae archaeon (assembly GCA_030038695.1). GTDB lineage: Archaea > Thermoproteota > Nitrososphaeria > Nitrososphaerales > Nitrososphaeraceae > Nitrosopolaris. The sequence continues at coordinate 140 of JASHSN010000035.1, read as the reverse complement.
TCAAGCTATTTCTAGACTAATGTGGCAAGAGGGAGTACGAGTGGTTATACCTATGTGGAGAACTGACATTGATGGAAATGAGCTTGTATCTGCAGTAAGAGAAGATTTCGAGAAGCTGGGCGGGACAGTATTGGCTGGAA
>JASHSN010000034.1 GCA_030038695.1 Nitrososphaeraceae archaeon | reverse complement strand
CGTGTCAATTATTGACGGTTTGTTTTATGAAATACGATCTGGGTAAAGTAATTAGGTAAAGTAATTAGGAATCGCCTCGTCTTAATATCTCAGAACAATTTAGTCCAAAAGATTTCACTTTGATCAGGATCCAACCTGGGGTAGAGGGGGTAAATCGTTAAAGAGACTTGAAGTTCCAATTGATATGAAAACTTAGTGTGGCTGGGAATATCGGTAAGGCGGCAATCCCAATCCTCATTGAATTAATGGAATCACACTGATAATGAATTTCCACAAAGCACAATACTGTCTTGCCAGGGCCCTCGTTTTGGATGTTGACAACGCCAAAGACCTTTACCTGCCACCTTTATTCAGACTTCTATAGCCGTCACCTTTATCGTAGTCACCATGCTATTACTTATAGCTAAAATACTACCACCAGCAAAATACCTACCAAATGTCGGAGATTACATCCTCATCCAATCAGATATCTATTGCATATTATGTGAAGGTAGTCAATGATAGGTATGGAAGAAATCAAGATATTTCGCGTTCACTATACGAAACGGGGTTAGAATTGGCAGAATCAATGCAGTCTATATTGATGACTAAAGAAGATCTCAAAACCGCAGATGAACCATTTCCAGGATCTACCACACCTGTCGCTGGTAGATAGAAATTCAAGAATGATCTCCCCAGAAATCTTAGGATGGGCCCTTGCAATATTATCTACCGCTTGGACAGAATGGGTCTTTCCCGCAAAATCAAATCCTAGTTCTAAATATCAGACAGATCCTGAATATACTAATGATAGACCTAGACAAGCTGCTACAAACGTAAAACTTGTAGTTCCATACATCTGTTGTTCGATAATAGATACATTAGGCCGGGCTATTCAAATTGGAAATAGCAAGGAAACTAACTATGAACCGGATCAAGCAGAAGATCCTGCTAATATTGGTCTAAGAAAAGATTGTGTTTAAACGCAGATTAGGCTTATCCGATAAGCATTGCATATTACTGAAAAGAAATCTACCTGTCTCTAGATCCGTAGTGCCTGTTGTTGAAAAAGGGAGAAAGCTACTGCGTTCGTTTCAATTCCTTTCTGACTAATTCTGAAACTAGCTTTTCGAAGTTTTCTGTGGGATTAAGGAGAAGAACATCATTTATGACATCGATAGCAGGTTTATGTGGATGCTTCTTTCCTCTACCCTGTACACCGTATCCTTACCCATTGACTTGATATAAAGACTGAATACACGATCCATCTGTTTTACCTGAATCTTTAGTCCTGTGAAATGAAACGAACTACTGACCTTTAGATCCTTGTTAATATCGCATTCAGTAAGTTCCCATTCCATAACGTTGGGTACAATTTGTTCATGACTATCACTTAGAATAGATGTGAGGGCTTGTCTAAGTTGGCCAAAGTACACCAAGAGACGGCTTCGATCTTCTTCTGTATGAAGTCTGAATGATGATTGCTGCACCTCACTTCAACATTTACTGTCCCATTAGGATATGTATTTCACTATAATCGATGAAAACGGACCTTACAAGAGAAAATGAGAACTCTGACAGCAGCAAATATCAACGCAGTGACATATGGAATTGCGTATGCTAACATACCAAAATTTGCTGTTAGACCTTATATCTCCTAAACTAGCAATAATATTGAGTGCTTCGTGACTCCTGAACGCGAAAAGACAGATATATTGTATGGACCTTCGGATGTGATAGACAGGGAAATACAATTTATTTCAAATGCAAAGCTCACAATTGATACATGTATGGATTATACACGTACCTTATTAACAGTCGGGATTGAATCGATTAAAAAATTACTTCTAGATGCTAAAAATAGAAACGTGAAACTGAGATACATTACCGACATCACAAGTGAAAATATCTCTTACTGCAAAGAGCTAATGAAATTTACTGAACTTCGACACTTGGATGGATCCCAGAGTAATTTTATGGTAAGCGAGAAAGAATACCTTGCCCCGGGAGGTTCACAAGGAATGTCAGATTTGGGGTCACAGATTATTTACAGCAATGTCAAGGAAATAGTAGAGCGCCAAAAGTATATTTTTAACACTTTATGGAATAAGGCAATACCAATCATAAACAGGATTAGAGAAATTGAAGACAAGAAAACTTCGATAACCGAAGTATTGTATGGGACTGAGAATACCGTTGCAAGAGGGATCCAATTTATGAAAAGTGTTAAGCAAAGAATGGACATATGCTTTGATAGCAAAGCTCCTTCCATAGTTGTTGAAATTGAAATTTATAGGGATGGCTATGAAGATATTAGAAAAAGAGGAGGAAAAATAAGAGCATTTACTGAAATTACAAATGACAACATTCATCATATCAAAGAGTTACTGAAAATTGTAGACGAACTTCGCCATTTGGACGGGATGAAAGGGGGCATAGCAGTAAGTGAAACAGAGTGCATGGCAACAACTGTACTTCAGGAAGCAACGCCTTTGACCCAGGTTATTTACAGCAACAATAGCGCTTTTGTAGAACAGATGCAACACATCTTTGATGTCTTCTGGTATAGAGCAATCCCTGCAAGACAAAGAATAAGAGAAATTGAGGAAGGTATTAAACGAGAATTTATAGAAACCATTCAAGATCCTGCTGATATAAAGACACTTGTTTTCAAGCTTATGGATTCTGCTACACATGAAATATCGGCAATATTTCCTACAGTTAAAACCTTCGAACGCTATCGACACGAAGGAGTTGTACAATTTTTAAGTGAAGTAGCAACCCAACGCAATATTTCTGTCAGAGTTCTTTCAGCTAAAGATACTGAATTGAAACGACAAAATCAGAAGTTGAACATCAGGTATCTCAAAGAGCCACCCACTTTACAGAGTAGAGTTATAACCATAATAATAGATAATGAATTATCTTTGACAATTGAATTAAAAGACGATACAAAATACGATTCAAGTGAGGCAACAGGACTGGCTACTTATTCTAATAGTGAAGCAACAGTCTTATCATACATATCCATATTTGAAATACTTTGGATTGAAAGTGAATTACCTACTTTCTCTCATCGGGTGGTTTGATCTTCAAATATTACTAGAGCTCGTGTAGTCTGTTATTAGTTGGGTATAAGACCAAATGTTGAATATTGACCAGTTTCTGCAGCAATATAGTGGACGACAATCGTCGGCAGCAGACGGCAACGTGACGTATTGACCTAAAAAATAACTAGATCTTTCGTGTCTTCTTCGCCTTTTACTATTAACGCCTCTACTGTTTGTATGGTTATGTCAGCTCCCTTCTGGGATGTGCTAGTAGTCGCATCATATTTGCGCTCGATTCGCATTACCTTACTCTCGAATCTGCCTCTGATTAGATCTTCATGCTTAACATCTTCGCCAAGTGTATCGGAAGTACTTTTCGCATTTTTTAGTCTTTCAAACTTTGTTTGAAATGCGTTTCTCTGATTTTCATCTTCTATATAATTGCTAGCAAGTTGCTCGAGGCTTGTGATAAAGTCAATATAATCCGTTATAAGTGAGGCTGAACATTGATCTGGATAACTTCTGTCTACATATAGTATATCATTATTCCTGTCCCTTATGTCATCATATCGCTTACGTATGTCCTTATCTTCTATTCTCGATAGATGTACATTTACTATAGCAAAAAGGCTGCAAAACCTGAGTGACTCCTATGGTGGTCATATCGCTAAATTTGTCCATCCTTCAACATGTGTATTTACCTACATAATAATCGACAACAGATTCTATAAACGCGATACAAACATTCATGATGATCCAGAAACTACTGATGATTTAGTGAAATCAGGTTCTTTCGCCGATAACGAAATAGTTCAAGGGATGGTAACATCAGGATTGTGTCATGATTCTTCCGTGCCTTACGGCAATGTTCATCACGTTGGATGCGATATGGAAAGATGTCCTATATGTCATGATCAATTCATTTCATGTGGACATAACCTTGAAGTAAGATATTATAAAGGACTTCAGGATAATCGCGGTCGTTTCAAGAGAGGAATGATGCATCCTCTGATGAAAGGAAAGATGGAAGCTAGGTTCGAATGCCTGGACAGCCGGCCTACTACCTTTCCCTTTCGATAGTTCAATATTACGATTGTGAATACACGAGTTGATGTGCTCCATGGGCGTACTGTGTGTTAACTAGATTTACCAGTAATTGAAAATCGCAACGCACTTGCATGGGGTTTTCTATCGGTTCCGCAAATAGAATATTATACTTCTGGGCAAACGTCGAAATAGTATCTTATATGTTGTACTGGAATATTTTGATGATCGTTGTGAATATGACAAACAGAAAAACCCGATTTCTTGTAAAGACAAATATCTAGAAGAGCGCTTTTACAATATACAAGACGATAAAGCTTCCCTCAATCTATCCTGTAGGCCTTTTGATCTATACGGGTACTACATACGGAATATACTGCAATCCGATAAGAACATTGCAGTTATATATGTCAAATAACTTATTCTAATTACAGTGCAATTATTCAAATGCACTGGGTTAGAATATACATTTAATGATTTACACTGTTGTGCGGAAGTCATACGTGTTTTAAAACTAGACCAGCGCCCACCTTCTCTCTTAGGTCATATATGGAAAACCATGATTATTCCCTCGTTGAAGTTGGATAGACTACGAGATAGAATTGCGAAGGATTCAGGAAAATGAAGTATTAATAAGCAAACAAGATGCCTAGAGTCGGATATATTTGTAGTATTATGTGCTTCCGATATCTCTAGCATAAGTTTCAATTATCATTTATTTGCTCTAAACCATGTAACTGCGCGTTTTCCATCATAATTATATATAGTCGAACGCTATTGGCATCGATTTTAGTCCGCAATTCATACAAGAAGGACACACATCAACAGAAGTTCTATTATTAACTA
>JASHSN010000033.1 GCA_030038695.1 Nitrososphaeraceae archaeon | reverse complement strand
TATATAACTAGCATATCATTGTCATGAAATTCGATGTATCTAGATTTGTTTTGAGATCCCACATTGTGGTGCACATTTAACGGGGGGAGTGGGCCGTAAAATCGCGTCAAATTTGATTCACATCCCTCCGAGCCCGCTCTCCATAAATTAGAAGTTTCGGAATATTAGATATCTGAAGTTTCTGATTATATTCCGGCTCGCTTTTCTGATCCTGACCGTTTTGATCCCGACCGTACAGACAATGAGCATTTTGGCTAGCGGAATGCATGCGAACAAAATATCGCATTATTTGTCCCCGGATAGAACGAGAATAATATTACTAGTGTGATAGAAGCCTAGCCAGCATCCGGCCCGTCTCGGTAATGTCAATTGTTACTAACTACGTATTACTATACTATTGATCTTAAATAGTTACAGGCAGTCTGTATTATATGACTCATCCTGAGTTAAATCGCTTTCAGGCATGATCGTCGTTAGTTTATTACACACATCTAATGCGTGACTGCAGGGGTGGAAAATACCTCCGGATGCGCAGTTACATACTCTCGAACGCTCATACTTGGTTTTCGAGGGCCAGTCAATTCATAGACGTTCCCCCGGTGGCCTGCGGGATCTTCCAAAATTGTCGAAACTCTTACCACATCGCTGGCGGAAATTGGGGAACTTCGCCCCGAGTCAAATCGCAATCTAATTGTCGCATCTTTGGCAATTGACGAGGCCGCCATACTGGAGAAGAAAGGGTGTTCCATGAAGAATGTCGGCCTCACATGTGCTACAGGCACTCCAGCCCAGTTAAGGACTTGCACGCCAAGCCAATGTTGTTGCTGCTGAGGTGATTCAGTCGATTATGCATTTCATTTTTGCATATATATGAAAAATGGAGCAGTTGTTACCTCTCTATGTAAACGCAATAGTAGCTAATCATCTACCGTCTATTTTCTGCAACTCCGGTGCCAAAGTGTCACAGCGTAGCACAAGTACTATTTAGATTTGATCATTTTAACCGCTACCCTGAAGAGATTATTTATGTGTAGGAATATGCTAGATCTGTATCGTTTTGAGCATCGATGGAATATGAGCCAACGAGTGCCATGGATGCTATAATAGGTTTGTAGAGTCAATTCCAAATTATGCTGATGCATGGGTATAACGAAGGTAATGCTCTTCATAAATTAGGTTCCCAATACTAACAGGGTCAGCAGCAGTCCTTCGTTATCAGGGACTGGGCAATGATGGTGTATGTGATATCTTGGGCTTAATTAGGAGTATCACAATCTTGCTGCGTACAAATTAAGTTTGATTTGAAATGAATTGGGTAAGTGCCTTTTGCAAGCGGCTGAGTCATCTTGAAATGATTAAGGACCTGGAGTCGTTGGCCAACATATTCCAAAAACTATTTGAAATCCTTATCATAGTAGGATGCAGCCAGACTAATTTTGCACAAAATATTGTATACCATAATTGTATACTATAATTGCGGAATACATGGTAATTTTTTGTAATTGCTAGTCGACATGTCAAACAAGACATCAAGAAATTAAACCTCTCTACTTGAAGCAAGAGTTACCTGAGATACGGCGTGCTACAACGTTCCACACAAGTCTTACGAAGTGTATCTGTTTCAAGCTGAGAAGATTAAATAAAAACTTTATTATGAACAATGGTCCACATATAATCACATATGATATGCAAATAACTGGGGTAGTGAGCATACTAGTTGGCTTTAGCGTCATACATTTTGAAGTAATACCAGAAGAAGGTCAATTCCTGTCAGACAGACACATGGACATGTGATTGCTGTTCCGGGCTCAGGAGGAATCAATTTATTACTCATGCAAGACAAGAAGCGTCTAAAACTCAGAAAAGAACAGCAACGATTTTGGAAAAGAATATTGATTGTAGATGACGATGCAGATCTCACTACAACTTTCAAAGCAATAATCGAAGAAAGCAATAACGTTAACGATGTTAACAAAAGGATCGAAGTATATACATCTAATGATCCTGTCGTAGCATTGTCAGATTTCAAACCAAATTTCTATGATCTTCTTTTGGTTGACATTAACATGCCGCGTATGAACGGATTTGAATTATCTGAAAAGATATTGGCTATCGATATTAATGTCAGAGTTTGTTTGATGTCTTCTGGTGAAATAAATTGGGAAGCACTAAGAGAGATATATCCAACAAGGCAGGAAGGATGTTTTATCAGAAAGCCAGTCACTATAGATTATTTGCTTGAACGAATTAGGTCAGAATTGGATTAACCATATGTGTGGATGATTCTGTTGTAAAGAAATCGAATCAGTCTGTGTGGTACCAGCCTTAACAACGGTACAGTGAAGCGACTGATTATGCATTTCAGTGTTGAAAGTTAAAAATAGGCTAGGTTATGCTTTCGTCAAATTGTGGTTTGCTCATCAGATAGATACTTTATTGAGAGGTTCTTTGTGATAAGACAGCGGTATCTACCTATTGCTATTTTTCGTATAATTAAACATCGTATAGCAAAAAATGTTCTAGTCAATGGTCCATTCATATATTACCTAGAAAGGTGAACTCTGTGTCTTATCAATACACAAAGATACTTGGTAGAATTGGAATCGATAACAAAACTCAAAAGATTGCTTGACAACGATTATAAAATTGAGAGTATCAATCCTTCAGTATTCGCATCCGATGCTGAAGTTAATATAGTAACCGTTACATTGCTCTGTCCCGCTGGTAATAAAGAAACCGTACGAGCATATAGAGAAGAATCGAAAGCGCTTAGGGAATATATTCGAACTCTTCACTAGGCCATGTTGTTACTGTAATCTATTTTGGACCTTTGAAACGTGCTATTATTATGATGTCCTGTAGATGTCGATTATCTGAAGCACGTGTAACGAATCCTAACAATTCGAAGTGACTAAGGACTTGATAATAAACTGGTGCAGGCTTGGTAACTACGACCACTAACACTTAGCTCTGCTGCAAATTCGGTTGGGACATATTTAGCTATTGCGGATTTGTTGCACGTAGGGTG
>JASHSN010000288.1 GCA_030038695.1 Nitrososphaeraceae archaeon | reverse complement strand
TATTAAATATTGTAGAGTATTCGACGATTGCTCTAGAATAATACCATATCAAAAATAGGATAGTACAAATTTATTTTATTTTTAGTACATTCGACGAGTGTACTAGAAAATATATATATTCTAACGCTTTTCCAGATTTCATTGGATGAGTAATTTAATTCTCCTGTTTGAAAGCGTGAGGCGCTAATTGGTCTCGGCGCTATAGCTATCGTGTTGTCGCATTTTCAGAATCTAGAATACAATAATATGGCAAGTTTACAACTCTAATATAGTACAGTTGCATGGCAAATAAATTGAATGGTACAAACCTAACTGCGTCTTGTCGGAGATGAAACAGTATTAAAAGCAGGAAATTCTGGAACTACCACATATCCAGTTGCTACTCCGTTACGGGTAAAATCAGGCGTCTGACCAGGTTTAAGTAACCCTGTTATTTGTACTTGTATGTGATAGATTTGTGCTGCTGGGAACACAACTGTTTCCGTACCAACAGCATTCTTTGCTAGCAGATTCTGCCTTGTTATTATCGGATGGTTATTTTTATCATATATTATCAAGTTGTACTTTACATCCGTATTTGTTAGCTGGGCTGTGCCAGTAAGATCATAGAATGCAATATTCAATCTTGATTGCGTATTTGGGGCAAGAGGATTGGGAGACCACGATAGCGTTGCATGAATACTGCCCGTATTTGTAGGAATGTCAGATGATGTCGATATTTGAGTGATGCCTGTGAATGGTGTTAATGCAAAGTTCATCAGACCAGTAGTGTTACAGGATTTAGATGCACCACCGGTGCCGGTGACAGCATTCTTTATATGACTATCATTGAAAGCCTTCACAATTTCCATGATATCATTCTTGTTAACAAGATAATGCACAACTGTATCATTAGGAAAGGAAAATGGATCGATAGCTAGTGACAATGGTTGACAATTGACCGTTGCATTGAATCGAGACAAATCACCGAAGCCTTTCCAAGATTTTGGAAGTCTCATCTCCTCATGAACAAAAATAGGCTGTTGTTTGATACGAGTCATATTATAGTCGAATGGCATAGACCAAGTGAACATTGGTTTAGACGGGTCAAATTTGAGATTATCTATTCGATTGTAATAAGATATCAGCGTTGTATTATACTTGTGACCTTGATAAATTTCGTTTTTATCATAAACAGATCCAACGCTAAGCCAAGCATCAAATTTCGGTGCCTGCTGGGGCATGAACAAACTTCTATCATTATCAATGGTGAATATCTCAACATGAAGATGATATAGGCCTCCCTGCAAAAGTACAGGTCCTGTTATGAGTATATTGCCGGCAGGGTCAGCGACCCATGGATTCAAAAAGGGATCCTGCTCTCCATATATAATAAGGTTGCCTGTAATGGCCTGCTTTCCATATATAGTAAGGGCACTTGTAGTGGGTTCTATGTGTAGCGTAAGTAGTCCATTGTGTGTGTGAAAGAAACCAAGCAATAACGGCTCTTGTATTGTTGATGAAGCTGTTCCTCGTGTTACGGTTATCTCATAGGTAACATGCTGGATAGTCTGGTTATTGCGTGTATCAAACAACCTAAATTGAATATATGCGTTATGCGCGGCCGTGGTAGTCAAGATAGGTGGGTTTACCTTAAGATAAAGACTCAGTTGCCTGTTTCCTACGGACGCCGGCAGTAGATTTTCCATGCTTAATCCATCGGCATATGCCTTTTGATTAATTATGTATTGCGAAAGAGATAATGATATTGTAAAAGTGGCAAAAAGTAATACTATGATCAACACAGTATTCGAGAGAGCAGGTCGCTTTCTATGCAATATATTGTGCTGGTGCATCGACACACGATCACTCTATTCACACGAAAACAAGCTTCATTTGTCACTACCTAAAACAGTGTCGAAAGTAATAACGTTCCATCAGATAATTTATCCATATGGATACTAGCTCTTCATCGCCAAATTCTTCTACTATTTCTTTCCTAGTTCGATTCTCTGAGATGCATTTCAGTGCTTGTCTTAAAGGCGATAGGCTGTGAGCTGGGTCGCGAACCTTTTCGTACAATCAAGATTCCTCCGTCTGGACAATTTTTATTCCATTATATTAATATGAAATAAGATATTTAATCTTACTCTATAAGAATATGCCGAATTGTATTCTATATTAATATCCAAACGAATAATTACAAGTATCTATACTTTCTTTAAAAGAAATAGTCTATAGCAAAGGAGACGGACTAAACAAAAGTAATGCTTTACAAGGAACTGATAGGTGACATTATACCTAACTATATGTGAACAAATTCTGTAAGCCTAAATCAGACGGTAACGTATTCAAGAGTATGTTTGTGGGAATGGACGTTCACAAATGGAGGGACTATCAGATATCTCTAGAAGACCTCATAATATCAAGTACAAGAAAGTAACTCCAGAAGTAGAGGAGGCAATAATTGATCTACGACTAACCAAACGATTTGGATGTAAGTTAAGTATCATAATTTAGGCCAACTACCTATACATCTAAGGTATCTTCTTACTGCCTTTACCAAGTTCTCTTCTGTTCCATAGTTATGGTTTGCACATACATCCTTCTTCAAATTTCTGTTCACCCTTGTCTCAACCGGATTTAGATTCGGAGAACGCTTTGGCAGATATATTACAGTCAACCAATGTAATTG
>JASHSN010000287.1 GCA_030038695.1 Nitrososphaeraceae archaeon | reverse complement strand
CAGCTATCACTGCATTTGAATCCAGAAAGAGAATATATGCCAGATTATTCAACAGGTCTGGCAACTCTATACCGGGCTTCGCGAACTCTAGGAGCGTTTCAGACGTTGGAATTGCGCTCTCAATAATCCTTAGATTGACACATGTTTGAGAAACCCCCCTCAGAAGTGGAGCATTAGCATCTGCTAGCATGCTACCGTGGATAAACACGACAGGTTCTTCTCCAGAACCCTCCATGATGTATTGCATGTTAGCATCTTTAATATTAGCAGTCCTCATTATGCACTGAATCTGTTTCCGTGACTATATTAGCTAGCTTGTAATCTTGTTGATAGCGTGTGTGCTACGTGGATTGCAATGATGATAACTGCATATTTCATATTTGATGTTTTCACTAGTTAAAGGAACATCGTTGAACACATTTCAGTTGACAGAATTATGTATATAAGAATGCGATTATCTATGATGGCTGGATGGCTGAGCCTAACCTACGCAAGTCGGCGATTGAACGCGTTATAGACATCGATGGATGACTGGCATGATATCGGCCAGATGACCTTGCGACTAGATATTCAAGTAATGGAACTATCTCTCCTCTGCCGTTATGTATAGTAAGATTGTGTCTTCTCGCGCTGCACCTTCTGGTGAAGTGCTCTGCACAGGTTGGGCACATATGTGTTGTCCACAGTTAGCAGTATTGTTGTTGGCATAGAGCAATTAGCATGGCGATACCAAAGCAATATACGAAGATCGAGATACATCCGAGATTACGAGGTTCAGATGGAAACAGTGGCGAATAGGACAAATTATATGCAGCCTGTTTATGTTCAACGTTCAAATAACATAATCGTCTATATTAGATGTCAAAATGGCAAGAGGGCCGGATAAGGATCCCCAGTCCCAAAAATGTTCTTTTCCTAGGCGCTGCTTATTGCTGACTGTATCTAGGTTGGAGGGTATTACCTACGCTCTCTGCAACCGGCATCTCGAACGTATATATCTAAGTTAACGATTGTCAATTACAACTGACGTAGTGATTGACAAACCCTGCATCAGATGATAATAATGTTAGAGAGAGAACAGAAGTATTGTATGGAACTGATAACGTAATAAATAACGAATTACATTTTTTCTCTGAAGCAAAAACTAGAATTGATACATGTATGGACTATAGCCGACCCGCGTTGGCTATTGGCATTGAAGCAATAAGAAAGTCATTTGTAGAGGCAAAAAGAAAAGGCGTACAATTACGATATCTTACCGAAATCACAAATGATAATCTATCTTATTGTAAAGAGATAATGAGCATGGTCGATGAGCTTCGCCATCTTGATGGTATAAAGGGCAATTTTATGATAAGTGAAAGTGAATATCTTGCTCCAATAGGCTCACGTGACAAGATAAAGCCATCAGATACAATTATTTTCAGTAATGTCAAAGAAATGGTAGAGCATCAACAATATGTATTTCATACTTTTTGGGACAAGGCGATACCAGCTGGACAGAAAATAAGAGAGATTGAAGAAGGAATAGTCCTTTATGATACAAGAATAATTAAGGATAGTCAACAGATACCCAAAGAAATTCATCGTTTAATCGCTGGCTCGAATGAATTATATTCATCTATAATAACTGGAGGGATAGAATATAGCTACAGCCATTTTTTTGAGACAAAGAAGAAACTATTGGACAGACAAAAGAAAGGAGAGCATAAGGGTATTAAAGCCATAACTATTATAGATGAATCTAACAAGAAATTAGCCAAAATCCTTGTAGATGCCGGTATACAAATAAGACATGTCAAAAACCTACCACCAATAAGCTTCACTCTTTCAGATAAAGAAATTGCAGTCATGATAGAAAAGATGGAAGCCAATAGGGTGGTTCAAAACCTATTGCTTAGTAATGAACCTGCCTACGTCTGCCATTTTCTTTCTATATTTGAGGAGTTATGGAAAAACGGAATTAACGCTGTAGACAGGATAAAGGATATTGAGGCTGGTGCTGACTTGGCAGATATCGAGGTTATTCAAAGTTCATCTAGAGCAGGAGAGCTATACTTGGAGCTTGTAAAGAACGCTAAAGAGGAAATTTTATTCATCTTTCCTTCAAGCACAGCACTTATTCGCCAAGACAATATGGGAGCAGTACCTTTAGCAATCGAGGCAGCAAAAAAACGTGGAGCTAATGTAAGAATTTTGGTTCCCTACAATAAAGAAGTTGAAGACAGAATCAAGCTTAAGGTAGAAGGAGAACTAGGACCTGATGCGGCGTTAGTAGATGTTAGATATACTGAACAAACGTCTGGGACGATGGCTACAATCCTAGTAGTTGATAGAAAGGTTTCACTAGTAATGGAATTAAGAGACGATTCAACAACAACTTTTGATGAAGCAATAGGATTATCTACATATTCTAATAGCAAAGCAGGTGTTCTGTCGTATGTTGCAATATTTGAAAATCTGTGGGTGCTGACTGAACTATATAAACAGGTTAAGGAAGCGAACGAGCGTCTAACGCTTCATGATAAAATGCAACAAGAGTTTATCAACGTGGCAGCTCACGAATTAAGAACACCGATACAACCCATACTAACCACGGTGGGCATTCTTCACTCAAACAAGGGACATGTCAGTAATCAGCAGATGGATGATTCACTTGAGATGATTCATAGAAATGCACAAAGATTGAAGAGATTGGCAGAAGACATACTAGATGTTACAAAAATTGAGACTCAGTCGTTGATATTGAATAAAGAGCGATTGAATCTAAATGATGTAGTGGTAAGCACCATTAATGATGTTAAAAATCAAATTCAGGATAGATGTGGTGGTGGAACACAGATATTGTATGAACCTAGCGATGATACTATTTTCATACAAGCAGACAGGTATCGGGTGTCTCAGCTTGTTGCTAATTTGTTAAGTAATGCTCTTAAATTCGTCAAGCGAGATGATGGGTTGGTATCTATCAGTATAGAAAAGAAGAAAGACGTCGGTGGACAGGAAGTTGCTCTTGTCAGTATAAAGGATAACGGTACTGGTATAGATCCTGATATATTTCCAAGATTATTTGAAAAGTTTGCATCAAAATCATTTCAGGGAACAGGATTGGGATTATTTATCTGCAGGAGCATTGTAGAAGCTCATGGGGGAAGGATATGGGCCGAGAACAACATAGACAACGGGGCTACCTTTCACTTCATACTACCGGTACTACAATGTAAATGATGATGATAATAATAAAATGACGCTAGGGTGCAATAATAATGGCATTAAATAAGAACGATAAACCAAAAATTCTAGTCGTCGACGATGAACCTGATGTAACTACTGCTTTAAAGATGTATTTAGAATTACAAGGATTCTATGTCGATACATTTACTGATCCTGCTAATGCATTAGCACAATTTAAAGCAGGTTTCTATCAGCTATTAATACTTGATAATAAAATGCCAGAGATGAATGGTTTTGAGTTATACACAAAAATAAAAAAGAAAGATAGAACAGTCAAAGTATTCTTTTTGACAGCTCTAAGCGAGATGCGCGATTACGATGCATTTAA
>JASHSN010000286.1 GCA_030038695.1 Nitrososphaeraceae archaeon | reverse complement strand
GCAATCTAATTGTCCCATCTTTGGCAATTGATGAGGCCGCCATGCTGGAGAAGAAAGGGTGTTCCAAGAAGAATGTCGGCCTCACATGTGCTACAGACACTCCAGACCAGTTAAGGACTTGCTCGCCAAGCCAATGTTGCTGCTGCTGAGGTGATTCAGTCATTTCAGTCAGACTCATCTGCGAGACTGTCATTTGTGAGATGTTGACTAGAATCTCGAAGTCGTGGATTTTTTTTGTTGCGGCTGCCGCAATAGCCGTAGCTTGAAGATATGGTGGCGAGACACTCATGCCAAAATACATCCGCCTGCAACCGCGCAATGCTCTTACTACGTCCGCACCATTTGTGAGGTCGGCGACGACGAGTTCGGCTCCCGTTTCTTCGCTCAATGCTCGAGATCGTTCGTCGAGGCGGCGTACAAGCGCTTTGACTGGAAGATCGCGCTCGAAGAAATTTGATGACACTTAGTCCTACGGAACCAATATTTCCGGGGACTCCAGTAACAAGGATGGGTGTGTTCTTTGGCATGGCTATCCCTGCCGTTCTTTAGACCACCCCTCGATCCTGCTCGGAATCATACTACTCTACGTCGTGTTGCAACTATATAACTAAGGAAGGTACAAACAGGTAACTATGTTACGTACATGTAACTTGATCTGAAACAAAAGAGACCGATAACCGCACGTCGAGTCCTATTACTTTACACCAGCGTTCCATCCCACCATGTGCATCCATCGACCGCCCGATCCAATAGGCTATTATCTTTTTTTTCTACAGCCATTCTTCCTCTACTCACATCACATGTTATGTTATTGGTGTTATTACGGTTCACAGTATAGTATTGCTCTATTAATCCCACAATGCATTTATCAGCATAATGGAAGCTTGTTCAATTGCTGCTCGTGGTGCAGGATCACCAGCAATTACATTTAACATTACAAATTCATGTTGAATGTAGTGTCGCCGGTTTTGAGCAACGCGAGGCCGCCGCCGACCGCCGCCTCCGGCGAGGCATTCAGGATCGACGGCTGGCCGATGTTCCAGATTGCCGTCCATCGCCGATGCAGGGGAGCGATACGTGTGTTTCCTGCTTCAGCAGGTAGGTGAGGGGCCGCATGTTCACGATCTCGCAGGACCATGGATACCCGATTCGTCCCTCATGAAATTACCCCTCTTTAAGTATACTCGGGGTTTAAGTACAAATAAATGATCTACTCGAGCAAGATATGTGAAATCGTATGATTAATATTCGTAGTGAGACAGCATTGTTATGTTTAGCATTTCTTGATGTAGGTATTAACGACTGGGGTGGGATTTCCGCACTCACTATTGACCACGTCAATCCAGAATTTCCATGGCCTTGCATATCTTCCGTGAGAGATGTGACAGAAGCCAAGGGTTACTCCCTGCGGGCTAAATTGTCATGAAAGTATACCCTGAATTCCTGTCGCATACTAAGTTTATATCTGGTAAACTGAGGCCGTATATAGTGCAGCATTCCGACGATCACGGGCTTGTTCCTGAGGAATATTTATCATGACATTCGACTCTGTCTTGAAGAATATCGATCCCATTATCACGGGTGTGCTCGACAGAGCTTTGAGTAATAAGGATATTTCTGTGGATCAAGCGACGGAATTGTTAGATGCCAATGGAACTGAGATGAATGTCATTGTGGTAGTAGCTGACGAACTTCGCAGGAGGACAGTCGGAGAGGATGTTACATACGTTATAAACAGAAATATAAATTTCACAAATGTCTGTATCAAACGCTGCGGTTTTTGTGCATTTAGTAGGGATTTTAGGGGGGAGGAAGGGTATTTCTTACCTACAGAGGAAATATTGAGAAGGGCCAAAGAAGCTTGGACATTAGGTGCAACCGAGATTTGCATACAGGCGGGCCTGCTTCCAAAAATGGATGGGGGTCTGTATGTTGAAATCTGTAAAGCCATAAAGAAAGAACTTCCAGATATTCATATTCATGCCTTTTCTCCTGAGGAGGTTCTTTATGGAGCATCTCGGTCTGAAATCTCAGTCGAAGATTATTTACGAATGTTGAAGGATGCCGGCGTAGGCAGTCTACCAGGTACAGCTGCTGAAATACTGGATCAAAAAATGCGTGATCTGATTTCTCCGGGGAGGATAAGCGTTAATGATTGGATAAGGGTTGTCAGACTCGCGCATTCTTTGGATATCCCTACGACCTCTACTATCATGTACGGACATCTGGAATCGTCAATGCAGAAAGCAAAGCATCTTGAAATATTGAAAGATATTCAGAGAGAAACACATGGTTTCACCGAGTTCGTACCCCTTAGCTTCGTGCATAATGAAGCTCCGATGTATTTTAATGGCTCAATACCTGGTATCAGGCCTGGACCCAGCGGTAATGAAGTAATGAAGATGCATGCGGTTTCACGAATCATGTTAAATGGCTACATAGATAATATTCAGGTATCATGGGACAAAGAAGGTGCGAGAATGTCACAGGTGCTGCTGGGAGCTGGCGCCAACGATTTGGGCGGTACCCTTATTAATGAAAGCATTTCTACTGCAGCTGGTGCACGATACGGACAACTTTTGAAACCTATGCACATACATTCTATAATAAGGGAAGCTGGCAGAATCCCGTTGCAACGTACGACGCTTTATAGACCATTCAGGAAATTCGATATTGGGGCCCAAGAATGCGAATCTATTCTTGATAGAGCCGATCCGAAACAATTTGGATCATATCAAGAATTAATCAAGCTCGACAAATTTAAATTTAAACAACAAAATCACTTATAGGGTACGTTTTTTGAATCCACATAGATACTATTGCTGGGAAGGTTTAAGAATAGTAGCAAATATTTTGTGTCTCTATAGATCTGATGACATCGGCTTCGACCACCTCCATAATACTCGGTGCAACGTGCAACGCTGCAGCATAATGGTGTGGCATTACCTCCACCATATCAAGCAAAAGGGCTTAGCGTAATTATTGGTGGAACAAGACTATCGCTAAATCCAGCCCAAGAGGGTTAGTTTATGCATGGGCAAAGACACTCGTTATGTGCTAGATCCCATTTTCCAGTCAAACTTTTTGAATGACCTGAAAAAATTGCTACAGAAGGATTTTCAAACTATCGGGATGTTAGTACCACGTTGTTTTTTCTGTAATGCATTTCAAACGGTAATAGAATTTGATATACGCAATCTTGGATCTGTGTTGAAGTATCGAGAAAATTTAAAATCGAATCATTGGAAGGGGTGACGTAACTCCTTCGACCTGTTTCCTGCCAGTCGTCCGTGCTACCCATGAACGCGTGGCGCGTCACATCAATATAGCCTTTGTCACGGGAGGAACTGCCGGATTGGTCAAAGCCATTGTAGAGCGCCACAAGGAGTAGAAGGAGTACAACAGGAGTACATATATGAATAGGTGTTTGGATGATGGAATTATGGTTTACAAATACATCGATATAGTAGGAACTTCGAATACCGACATTAGTGATGCAGTAAATAATGCGTATGAAGAAGCTTCAAAAACTGTCAAGAATATAAAGTGGGGAGAACTTGGGCGTGTGACTTTTAGAGTTCAAGGGAAAAAGATAGAATATCAAACAGAGGTAAGGATTGCGTTTGAAGTTATAAGAAATGACAAAGACTAGTTTGCCAGTATTCTTGAAGACAATGCACACTTTCAGTGCTCCTTTGTTGTTCCTAATCTGAAGCAATCCCGTTGTAGAACAACCATTGCCATCAAATTTTTCAAATGCTTACCTGTTAGTAAGTTCGAGATACTGAACTTGAGCTCAGTCTGTTTATCTATAACGGGATTCTTTGGTGAATAGGTAAACAGGATTTTCACATCATTTTGTGTATCCTTCCAAAGTTCCGTTCGAGGGCTGCGCATGACCAATATTAGTGGTCACAACCGATAGTAACACTTCCGTAGACTTTAATCTCATTAGCGATACAAAGATAACTCGGTAAGCCGTATATATCTAGTATATGGCAACTACTACGTCGGATACATCTAACTCTAGCCCAATGTCGCCATACATAATCATGCTCGTAATCGCGGGTTTACTCATAATCTTCGCGGTCGTCTCGTTTTCGTACGTCTCTAACTACTTCTCGCATCCCTATACCTGGTGTCAATCAAGACTAGGCGCTCTTCACTGTAAAACATTCAAATGACGTGTT
>JASHSN010000285.1 GCA_030038695.1 Nitrososphaeraceae archaeon | reverse complement strand
GGATCCAGGTATTCTAGATAGAGAAAAAAACTCTCCTTAGCGTCGGATCTATGAAATATGCAAAAGTGTTAAGTTTCGTCGGATCTATGTTAAATAATAGACGTTTATGAAAAGATTTCTTATGACTATTCAAATTGGATTTAAAGATACCTGATACTAATATAGTTAGATTAATAATAGATATGAACACGAATGATTTGTCATCGATGTCCAAAGAGATGGATGCTAAAAAGGCTATGGACTTGGCAAAGGGATTTCTAGACGATGCAAAATATGGTTATTATTTTATAGAAGGGGTGAAACACGAAGGATCGAATTGGACTGTACGTGCGAAAACCTTGGCTAATAAACTGGTTGTGACAATCAATGACAGAGGTGATTTTCTTGGGCTTGACGTCATCGATGGATAATATTGTAAACATTGAGAAGATACAACAATATTTGCAAAATTCTACACGATATTATGATAACAGCCAAGATTTAATAACGCAGAAAGAACTGGCAAAAGCGGGAGAACTATTGTGGGGTGCAATTGCGGAAGCTGCAAAGGCACTTCATTTGATGGTAAAGGGTAAGCCTGTAAATAGTCATAAACTTGTTGGGATCTATTTGAACCAGTTGTCGTTGGAGCATAGCGGGCAAGATAAAATGGCTGAAGCCGCAAATCAGCTTCATGTTAACTTTTATGAGACGGATCTGTTAGATCAAGACGAATCTAAGTTCTTCGAACGATACGAATACGGAAAATTACTATATGGACTTTTAGTGGGTAAGATAAAGGAGAAGAGCGACGAGAAGAATTTAGTTTAGAAGATATTATACACTGATTTAACAACCAATATTACCATCATCATCACCGATGCAACCACAATATCCAACTGGTCAATCTATACACAATCCAGCGAACGATGACGATGAGGAGGAGGAAACTATATCTGAAGATACTAAACTAAAAAAGTTTGAACTGAACAGAATGCTGCTAGACAAATATCCTCAATTCCATCCTGATCCTATTGATTACAAATAAGGGTAGTTAATTCCTACCTTCAAGGTGATTACAAACCTCTAGATGACACGTCGGACCAGCTTCTCAGAATTGACAGCTCTATAGGATATGCTGGTACCGTATGACTACGATTGCTGGTCTGCACCTTTCTGCTAAACTTGACAAGGAGAGGAATGTAGGGTAGGTAGAGATGTCTCCTGTTTTAGCGTTCAAATCCAATGAATGGGAATATGGGTATTACCGTCCACGCTGATTAAAACACTCGTGGTCTATTGGTATGTCGCAACCTGGATGAGTTGAGCCGTCGTCTATGAACAGAAAGAGCCGAATGGTGGGAAATCTTACTAGAGCAAATGGGACAGGACACGTCGTGTGGCATGGCTACATCGGCTATTGACTCGCTGCCCTTGCAGTGGGATCAGTTATTCTTTTGTTAACTAGAGGATTGCCGGTCATTCACATATTTTCTACGGACTGATCAAGCATAAAAGGCTAGCAGTCAAAGAGATTGGGGCATCTCCAATGGAGGTTTACGCTTTGTACCTCCATTAGGTATGTTATTACTATAAGCACGGTTTGTAGTTGTAGTATGCGCCGATTAATAGATGAATGATGCTAAAACTGCCGGTATGGCTGTTGCCTAATACATAATTCCTGGATAACGGTTTAGAATGTGGCTAACGGAACCATAGTCAAGGTCTTTCCCCGTTGTTTAAAATATTGGTCGTTTAAAAAAAAGGGTTTTGGATCTTAGGCGTTTTTAGGCGCGTTACTGCATCTTAGCGGTGGTTGGAGGGGATAAGTTTATGTGTACGCTGCCACCATTGGCGTTACCGCCGTGACCGCCGTTTGCATCTCCGCCATTAGCAGACGCATGCGCAGACCCTGTTCCGGCTGTGGACGGGTCCTTACCTAAACTAATACCACCGGTATTGGCGACTGCAATTCCGCCATCGCCTCCAGTTCCGCCAGATCCGCCAGCGCCGCCAGTTCCTCCGTTTCCGCCTTTTATAACTACAGTCGTACTCGACGGTGCTGCTAAGGCATATCCCTTTGACGGTAAGGCAAACGCCAATACAGACACTGTCAGGATTGCTGCTACCGCTGAAGCCATGATTACTGATGTTTTCTTATGCATAATTCGTCGATAACGGTTTAGAAAAACTTGGTTTATTAATGATTCGATAGATAAATTTGCTAGAAATTTCTCTAAGATAATTCTTACCCGAAAATGGACAATAACTAGGTTGTAATCTCCTTTTCAAGATAAAAGTAATTAAACCTTACCGTACATGGAAAATACTGAATTTGAATCTATATTAAAGTATCAACACACCAACAAAGCATCAACCAGTACTTTAACAGTCGTACATCACCATTAATTTGCTGATTCGAAAATCTTTATCACTTTGAATATAAATCAGAAATTTCTAGAGACTTGTTGCTCAGATCACGTATTTCGATGTATATATACCAACCGATGATTTATCTTATTACTGTAGCTAGCTTATTTACGCGCGCCACATAAATAAGCTAGATCTCTGGCAAGCATTCACGTACTTCCAAAAATCAAACCATAGTGCATCATTGGATTTAAGATGGCTTATAGAACTGTCCAAGGTCAGGCAAGAGGATGAGCTGATGACATCGAGATAGTTATACATATTAGAACTAAAAGGATTCTATGACTACGCACAGCTTGCAATAGGTAGTGTTCATGATAATAAACCAATAACGCAGATAGTCGATGTATGATGTCTAGCATTACGGAGCAAATAGTAGGAGCGTAGTTAGAAAAAAATGGATACGTAAGATCATCAAGCTCCATATTGCTCTAGATGAAAGGCCTGAAAGGTTAGTGTCATTTAGGAAAACAACAAAGGACTGGACTTCAATTCCAACTCATTTTATTTCTAAAGTGAGTATATCTGGCAGTCTTATCTGCTAGGTCTGGTAGAGCTGTAGAGTCAACGTACTAATTAAATATCTGTCCTATTATCAGTGGCTGAAATCTCTTAGTTTGTGCAGCCGTTTTGGATCTGTGCAAGAATTAAAGTAGCTCTTATTATATATTGTTGACAATTAGTGGTTACAAGGCAAGAGGAAGAAGAAAGCTGTAGAAATTAGTCGCCAGTTTAGCGTTTTAGCGTTGACGTGGGAAGAACTTTCAGATTCTGCGGTGCAAGTTTTACTATATTTTTACGGATCTCTCATATCTGCAACATTTCCTTGTATCTATGTTTTCCATTCGTCTTTCGTATTGTCATAGCCATACCTTTTCATATGGTAATATTTGACGCTGAATCGATTAGTTGGATACATGAAAGATGCCAGCTCGCTTACCTGCGTAATTCATAACCTTGGACGAAATTAACCAGCTGGAGGTAGTTAAAAGATTTTTAGACCAAATAACGAGACAAAGATTTCAAGTTATTTCTTA
>JASHSN010000284.1 GCA_030038695.1 Nitrososphaeraceae archaeon | reverse complement strand
GTTTCTGAATGCAATAGAAGAAGGGAAAATCGTTGGTTCGGTGCGAGCTTACTTTGAAAAAGAAACTGCATATATTGGACGACTGATGGTCAAACCAGATTCTCAAAACAATGGTATAGGAACCAGACTCATGCAAGCAATTGAAGGGCACTTTAGAATGGCAGATCGCTATGAACTGTTTACAGGCCACAGGAGTGTTCGGAATTTATACTTGTATCGAAAACTTGGCTACCGTGAGTTCAAACGAATACCTGTAAATGAATCGATTATACTTGTGTTCTTGGAAAAATATAGGAATAATAATCGACATTGATAGTAATCCAATTGGATACTTAGTCATAGTTATAATAGGATATTTAAAGCCACTAAAGTACACTGAAATTCATATCACAGGGAAATACCGTCTCCTTGTTGCTTCATCAGTAGGAGACGGAGACAATCGCGCATTCTCACAGGAAGGATGGTCCTACCTGCTCGTATACGATATAGTAATTACGGTGTCGTGTACGATATGTGAGAGAAGTTATATCTCATATGCGATACAAAGGGAAGACATGAAAGGCGTTCTCTTTGTTCTGTATCATTAGTACAATCGACTGTCACAAACTGCTTTCCCGCAAGATGGACGAGATATCTAAATCACTTAGTCAGAGAAATCTTCACAGATTTATGGAAAGGCTACATGTCGATAGTGATTCTAATTCACCAATAGGAGATCCACACAGAATTTATGCAAATGAACTTGTATACAGTAGAGAAGGCACTAGCAGATGAAATAAATTTTCTATTTTACATATTTTTCTATTTTCGAGATCCTCTCGACCGCGATCGAGTCGAACTCCTTTATGTAAGATATTTCCCAGACATTATTGGACGCAAACTGAACAAATGGCGTCCCCTGGTTGAAGATAAACTGGAAATAAACACAGAAGTTGGAAAATACCGACTACCTCAATTGTGAACATAATTAGGAAGCATAAAGAAGTTCAGCAACTCCTTTTTACTTGGATAGATCACGCATCAAAGTGTCAGAATGATGTACAATCAAAAATGTCTAGTTTAAAGCACTATACACGAAAAAGAGATTAGGTCAGTTTCAGCCATTTGTTCTTTTCCAACAAATTTGAAAGTCTTTTGTAAGAGCTTTCAGGTGAGGCCTAACTCCTAATGGATTTTGCCGGTCTCTTTGTCGTGTTTGCCGGCGACGAATCCCTGATGACAGTAGGGTATCGTATCCTTGGGGAAAGCAAAGCCTGGTATTGGCTTAAACCAGTCATCACATGAATCTATGAAACCACCAGAACCAGCACCGTAGCCTTGGTTATAGGCTTGTTTCAGCAGAAATCTATCGTTCTCCGTAAACCCACTAAAGGATGGGGCATTATTCTCCGTAGACCCAATAGATGATGTGGTATTGCTACTCTGCTGTTGTTCATTTCCGGTATTGTTATTCTCCTGTGCATTTCCAGTATTGCTACTCTGCTGTTGTTCATTTCCGGTATTGTTATTCTCCTGTGCATTTCCAGTATTGCTACTGCTACTCTCCTGTCCACTTCCAGTATTGCTACTGCTACTCTCCTGTCCACTTCCAGTACTATTATTCTGTTGGTCTTCATTTCCAGTACTACTACTATCCTGTGATTTTTCAGTGGCAGCCTGAGCATACCTGATTGCTGTAGCAGGCAAAATAAATGAAATCACTATCAAAAGTACGAACAAATTGGTTGTTCTATTCATTGTTCAATTTATCATACCTGGACATTTATAGGCATATCCATATAGGTATGTGCGTATGTCTGTCTGTCTGCATATCCCGTATCTAACACAGTAAGGCTTGATTCCTTACTTTTGTCTCTAGACCAACGTCCCAAGGAGTACTTCATGGCAAAGGACTAAAATTTTCTTGAACCATTTCCGAACCCATACCGGGTTGGAATCGCTCAAGCCGTCAAGACCTTTGATTATTGGTTGCTCCCTTCGCATTGCCTGTCCATGCGATGTATCTATTCTTTTTGAGATAGAAAATCGAGTTTGTAAATACAGCCTTTAATTCTACGATGACACCAAGTTTATCTTTACAACATTGGATAAAATCTTGCACCATTGTATCAAGTCCTCCATTAAAAAATGTTGAATCAGTATAGCCGAACACAACCTTAAAGTTGTAAGGTTCATTCTGTGCGTACCTACCTACCATTCTCAGTTTAAAGTGATTTTGATGGTTGCTTCTCCAGTTGCCTTAACAAAAAAATATTTCCTTCTCGACTGAAACTTAATCCCAACTCCGCCGAAGCTGATTTTGGTTTAGAGCTTCCAAGTGAATTTAAATTGTTGACGAGAGATATACAAAAAGGGTTAATAGCTTCTAGCATCGATGATTCGGAACTCGACAAGGCCATTGCACATGCAGCCATTGAAGAGGAGACCCGTTATAGCCTATGTGCTGAAGAGACATTCAGATTATACCTAAAGGCACGGAAGGAGAAGAAAAAAGAAATTATGAATACCGGGACCGTTTAGACGTAATCATTCCTTGTTGTAAGGAACTATTTGACTGGAGTCCGAATTAGCATCAGGTTCAGAGTGTGCGATAGGACGCAAGTTATGCGAGTTGTACTCCACAATTCTTTGTCGTAACTTTATTGATTCCCTGTTCAGATACGCCATTTCTCCTCTTTTCTGTCCCAAGCTCTCTTCATATTCATTTATCGTCCTACTCAGTCTGAATAATTTGTTCGTAGACTTTCTCCTTTCCCACTCTAACGTATTTATCGCGGATCTAAGGTCTTCTGCTTTCGATTGCAGGGTTTCTAACTTATTGTGTTTGATAAGCTCAAATGCGCTAATTATATCGTGTCTTTCCATTCCTAGGATTTTTACTAACCTGTGTAATGTTAACAGCTCTTGAAGATCATATTCGGCTTTTTCGTATATCTCGGCTAGTCTGTACATTCCATGGAGTTTCCAATATTCTTGATATATTGCCTGTACTTGATCAGCTGGAAGATCTAACGCTATTACTACTTGTACCGTGGTTTTCCCTTCTGAAAACAATTGAATAGCATGAGTAATTTTCGATTTTGATTTAATATCATCATTCTCATCTGGTTGGCCTCCTCTCTTCCCTTCTGCTTTCGATTTTTCTTTGTTTAGTATAATCCCTATATCTCGAAAGGACATGTGCATGAGTTTAGCAATCTCTCTTGTTGACTTATTCTCCTTGTAAAGTCGGATTACATACTCTTCCTTTTCTGCTCTATTCATCTCTAGTGGCGAAGCCAAGATTTTACTACTATTACAATAGAGGAAGGTCCTAATAGCTTTTTTTACCTGTTTCCTGCTGTTACCAACTTTGCTACCCGTCGTTATCGCTACGTTTTCGCTTGCTACCGTTATATTTCCCACTCGTACCGCTATGTTTCCTCCTGCTGCCACTCCGTTGCTTACGGTTTTCTCCGTGTTTCCCTTTGTTTTCAGCTGCTACCTCTGTTACCACAGCGATTAAACTGTGCGACGACTATGCATGTTATACCCATGTATGGTGTGTGTTACGAGAGAGGTTGCATTCCATGTGTCAGCACATTGACCATAATTAGCGATATAGTCACATAGATCGTGGTTAGCTGCCTTCCGAATCTCTGGTTCATACTTGATAATTGTGAAAAGCTCTTCGCGGTCCCAGTTCTCTGTTTCAGAGTATGGACTTTGACGCTTCGTTCGCTTTTTCTTTATCCTTGCTGCTGGAGGTGTTTCCCAGTTTGATTCTGGCGCTCTTTGTGATGATTCACTGTTGTTTTTACTCGCACAGTTATACAGCCATCTCAAGAAAAGTTTGATGTGTATTAGATAATCATTCCATGTAGTGATCCATCTTCTATCTGGGTCTTCTGATTCACTCTTTATTTTTGTATCCAAAAATGGAATAATTTGATCAGGTCTATGTAAGTCGTAAAAGGTACAATTGGGCCCCAAACATTTCGCAAATGCGATCACCATCTTCAGCGTATTAGTCTGATGCCCTTGGGAGGCCATTTGAGACCATGTACTTATGAAACTCGGTTATTAGTGATGCATTAATTGAATTGGGAACGAGCTGAATTTTAGAAATCATGGTTGTTAGTGTCACTGCCATGTTCTTCTAGATCGATCCTCCTAGTAGCATTCTTGGTTCAAACTGGGTATATGTCACTTGTGTATATGAACCCATGTGAATATCATGGTGATCAGCGGATCACCTCGCCGAGTTCGCGTGTTCGGGAGCTCGGGCTGGTTTTGCCAACACCTCCGACACCGTTAGGAGCTTACGTCGAGTCCTCGGATGCCGGGAATTTGCTTTTCCTCGGTGGTATTCTTCCTGTTGCCAATGGGAAACTAGCCATTTCCGGCAGGCTGGGCGACAACATTTCGGTTGAACAAGGCAGGAAAGCGGCTCTCATCTCTTCGCTTAACGCCCTAGCTGTTGCGAAGGAACATCTTGGCGACCTAGATCGGCTGAAAAAGCTGGTCAAGTTGACGGTGCTGGTGGCAACAACGGAGCAATTTACCGAAAACGCGCCGGTAGCGGATGGAGCCTCAAACTTGTTCATCCAGATCTTTGGACCAAAAACCGGCCACGTTCGATTGGCATATGGAGTACAAAGCTTGCCCGTTAGTGCACCTTTGGTTGTTGACACCATATTCGAAATTGAACCAATGTCTGACTCGAATGCGAAACGTGAATAGCATAGCAATTGCGCATTCAGAATTCTCCCTCTTTTCATATTTTAAGCATCACATAGCACAAATTGAAGGTACCAACTCCAGGGCTGTAGAAGTGCTAGATATCATCATACACTGATTACACATACTTACCCGATAGACTGAAATTCAAATCAGGACGGCTCGTTTCCCTAAGTCCTGTTTTTTTATCGTATTTCCCTCGGTTCATAAAGTTCACAACATGACGGTTCGCAGTCCCTTTTAAATGCATACTGACTGAACGCATAGATGTAAATCGTTTGTTACAATAAATACATTTAGCATCAACCCACAATTTCTCAGAATTTGTTTCAGAGGATGGTTCATTCAACATAAGTATTTACTTTAAAGACTTGGATATGTACTTCATAAAGATATGCAAATTTAATTATTCAATTATAAACTGTATTTTCTTATATTCGAATTTATCTTTTGGTCCGGATCGACAGACTTGCCACGTAATTGATAGACCAGGATGAAATGGTCTAACCACTAATTCTGATGATCCACAGCAGACTAGAGTCATAAGAATATTTTAGAGATCCTGTTTTAAAAAAATAATACCATCTTTTTTTAAAACATTTTTTTTCCTATAAACGAATGAATTCCGTAAACGATAACTAATTCCACTGAGACATCACTTGACTTCCTCTTAATTGATATCTAGTCCGCGTTCATATTTTCTGAGACGAGACAGGTCTATAAATCCTATTTCCTAAATAAGTTGACTAAATCTTTTCTATATTTCTAATGTTGTCTGACACAAACTCAAGATGCCAACCTCATTAACTTTTATTATTCTTCTGACTTAGAAGCAGGGATGACTTCAGAAAGAGAACAAGAAGGCAATGTTCCGAATCCATTTCTAAATCCCATAGGCGTATGGCAGAATTATTTGATAGATTGGATGGAAGTGAACAGAAACTTTTATGAAAATGCAATCGAAACCAACGAACTATGGCTAAAAACCTTCTGGGACCTGTGGCTTAAAGCAGGAAACCCAGAACGAAAAGAAACAGGGTAGAATAGCCAATCTTCCGCATATCCTAATATCTTGCAAGTACGTTTTATATTGTTTGAAGAGCTGTAGGAACCTCATCATAGGTCATCTTTGACCAATTCCCGTAACTTCTCTATCTTCATTCTCTACGCTACTGTCGATCGAGGGATACTATCGACTCAATGGCTTGATAAATTTGCTCTATGTCTAGCAATGTTTCAACATCCATACCATTCCACTAATAGTGGTCACATCACGACTTCAATCTGCACTACAGTACACCATGTAAAACAAGCATTTCTAAATCTAGTAGTTATTGAAGGAGGTTTATTTCATGCTGGGATTATTGTTTCAATAACTATGATTTTAGAACTAGTTTTTCTATCCGTCGCTCTAAGCATTGTCGAATTTGGGCCGATTGTGTTGGGCGGTGCAATACCAAACGTATATACTACGACCATTGGGACTGAGGGAGTGCAAGCACTTAGGGAACATGCTCCAACTCCTGATCGAAAAGCGAAATGCTTGTGGGTGCGGTGGCAAGTATCATCTTGTCATGACCAGTAGGCACAAGATAGAAGAGTGATATTTCCGGCGGCACGAAGCGGCTTCAGTCCCCTGGTTACATGCACGTCCGTCACAGCGTCGCACATCTGTTATAGCCTGATACCCGTTGTTCGATCGGACGAGTCGAAATCACCTTGTTATATTCAACAGAAGAAGATTCTATAATTAGAATCTCGTAAATAGTTTGTTAACAATCAGATTGATATGAAGGCCGCTAGAATTGTTAAAGTAAATGAACCGTTGCAAGTTCAAGAACTTCAAACACCAACACCGAAAGGAACACAGGTTTTAGTCAAAGTACAGTCTGCTGGCGTATGCCATAGCGATGTCCATGCTTGGGAGGGCTATTATGAAGGTATAGATGGGCAAAAATTAACAACTACAGAGAGGGGTGTAAAATACCCTCTTACTCCTGGACATGAGGTTTCAGGTGAAGTAGAGACTTTAGGAGAACAAGCGGAAGGATTTAGTAAGAATGAAAAAGTTCTCGTATATCCCTGGATAGGCGAGGGACTCTGCCCTGCATGTAGGCTTGGCGAAGAGAATCTGTGTGACAAACCAAGATCATTAGGTATCTACACAGATGGAGGTTATGCACAATATGTATTGGTTCCAAGCTACAAGTATCTAGTGAAACTAGGAGACGATATGGATATGGACACAAGTGCACCTTTGTCGTGTGCAGGCCTTACAGCATACGGTGCAGTAAAAAATGCCGGTCTAAAGCCAGATGATAATGTAGTGGTTGTTGGTACTGGAGGATTGGGTTTGATGGCCATACAACTTGCCAAAGCGGTTACAGGGGCCAACATAATTGCAATGGACCTAGATGATCAGAAATTAGATGTAGCAAAAAAGAATGGTGCTAACATCACTATAAATTCAAAAAAAGAGGATCCGGTAAAAGCAGTTATGGAGGTGACTGATAACTTGGGCGCTGATGCAGTACTTGACTTTGTCAATGCCTCTGCGACTGTGGAAACTGATATGAAATTTCTCAGACGAAGGGCAAGATTAGTCCTGGTAGGACTCTTTGGTGGTGAATTGAAATTAGGTTTAGTTTCGATGCCAACCAGAGCATACAGGATAATTGGATCGTATACCGGAACTATAAGTGATCTGATAGAGTTGGTTTCATTAGCAAAAAGAGGAGTAATCAAACCAGTTATTGGTGGGCATTTCAAACTTGATCAAGCTACAGAAGCATTGACAATGTTAACTAAGGGCAAAATCATAGGCAGGGGTGTGATAAATCCTTGACAAGACAAATTACGACAATAAATCCTGCAACAGAGGAAGTCATAGATACCTACGAAATAGTTAGTAAAGAAC
>JASHSN010000283.1 GCA_030038695.1 Nitrososphaeraceae archaeon | reverse complement strand
GCATTCGTCGAATACTCTACAATGTTTAATAACTTCTTGGTTGAAAAATTGTTATGGTAATTGATACCAAAACCAAGAAATACGTTACGATGTGCAGCGTAGCCTTTCTTACTGCGATCTTGATGTTCTCAATGACCGCGCACAGCGCCTACGCACACATGAGACAACTGCTACATATCGGAGGAAAACTATATTTACTTGAAGTTGGTTCTCAAGTCGAACCCCCTTATGTAGGTGACAAGAATGCAGTAGATTTCTTTGCTTGGAATCCTAATCCAAAGGATCCATTGAATGATTCTGCAACAGGAATGAAAAATATCACAGGATTAGACAAAGATGTTCATGCAGTAGTAACTGCTGGCTC
Organism: Nitrososphaeraceae archaeon; assembly: GCA_030038695.1. Classification (GTDB taxonomy): domain Archaea; phylum Thermoproteota; class Nitrososphaeria; order Nitrososphaerales; family Nitrososphaeraceae; genus Nitrosopolaris. The sequence continues at coordinate 2,439 of JASHSN010000283.1, read as the reverse complement.
AGTCAGTAAAACGTTGGACTTTACTCCTAACCCTAGCAATACGGCAGAATACGATGCTACATACTATCCTACCGCTCCAACTACATACACATACTGGCTAGATGGTAAGATAAACGGCACCCCTATTCATATAGGCTACAGATGTGCTCCTGGTGCAGGTGACGATACTCCTGGAAACAAGACAAGAGCAGATGTATCTTCTGGTGTAGTTAGACTGCAAGTTGCCGGTGGGTACGCTTGTCCAATACCCAGAATAAACATTCCATGATAGAGAAGAAAAAGTTAATAGTGAAGTGTTATGACAACGACAAACTCCCAACTTTTTTTATTATTTCAGATTATTGTAATTGTAAATAAAAGAGTGTTGTAATTGTAAATATGTCAAACCATAAAATGATTCCAAAAAATAATTGCTTGATTGTAGTATTATTTATTATAGTATCCGTAATAATAGCTACCGGACTACCCTTAGGGTTGTCTATCCCACATTATGCTTACGCACATTCCCTTCCTATGACTGCAATTCCAGCTGAAAATTCCATAGTACCAAAAGGAGCACCGCTACCATCAAAACTAATAGTTGATTTTTCTGAAAGACCGTCACCTACGGTGAGCAGCCTCACGGTTATGAATTCAAAAAATGAGCAAGTGAGTAATGGCGATTTTAAAGTCTTGCCTGGCAATGGCGCTAGAGAGGCGATGACCACTTTGGATACAAAGAAATTAACAGACGGCATGTATACTGTGGAATGGGAGACTCAATCCCTCGATGACGGACATATAGCTAAAGGATCTTGGGTATTTGGAATAGGGAATGTCATGCCAGGTGCTGTTGCATCAAGTGGGAAAGCATTACAACAAGCATCAACCGTCCAATCGGTAACTTCACCTTTAGATGGATTGGTAAAATGGCCCGTTATAGTAGCTCAAGTAGCAGTTGTCGGTGGCATATTTTCTCATCTGTTCTTATGGGAGAATTTTGCTAGTAAGATAGGAGGAGTAAGAGGAGCTGTTGGCTATGGCTACGATAGAGCGAATACACTATGGCTTCGAAGATTTTCTGTTTTAATTATTGCCTCCTCTGTGGCTATTTTAGCCGCGGGCAGTGCATATCTATTCTTACAGATTATAGAACTATCACCTCATAATAGTAGTAGTTATTGGTCAATTTTTATGTCTCAAATTTCTGGCGCCTCAGGAACACAATGGATAATGAGAAGTATAACTTCCCTTATAGTTATTGCATTTGCTGTTAGCTATTACTACATAATGAAAACGAATATGCGGAAGATCACAACTGATAGTGCTAAGGTAAAGACCAATAAAACCAATTTAGCAAACTCACTGCTTTATGCCGCTTTAATTACAGGTTCAATAAGTATCTTTTCAAACAGCATCACCAGCCATAACGCTGGAGTACATTTTCTTCCCTCTCTTTCCATATCTCTTGATTGGTTACACTTCATGGCAGTCTCAATATGGATCGGGGGGCTGTTTTACATATCAACTGTACTTCTCAGTATAATAAGATCAAGGGCAGCAACGCATGCTGACAATATGACAAAGACAGGAAGCTCAACTGATAATCCGTCAAATACAGACAAAAGTCGATCAATACTTCTATATTACTTGGCTTTACTTCTCCCTAGGTTTTCGATCCTAGCTACTATCTCGCTTGGAGTAATAGGTGTAAGTGGTCTATATATGGCTTGGACCCAGTTACACAGTTTCAATTCACTCTTGAGTTCATCTTATGGTAACATTTTAATAATCAAGTTATCAATCGCAGTGCCTCTTGTTCTGTTGGGTGCATATCATCAGCTTAGACTTCATAAGAACGCAGTGTTAGTAGCAAGCATAGGAAAAGCGGGACGAAGTGGATCAGGTGTTGCTGGCCTTGATAGCAGTACTCCGACACCGATAGCTCAAACTCTACATAATGATAACAATGAAATTAACAACAATAATAACACCAAAAATAAAGTAAAAGTAAAAGACATACCATCGAAATTTAGTAAAACAATCAAAATTGAATGTCTATTTGCAATGGGCGTTTTGCTTGCTGCGTCAATTCTTACAATATCTGAACCTCCAGTTATGAATATGTCATCAATGGCAATGACATCATCGAATACAATGCCTGGAATGTCGATGACTCCAGTGAAAAACAGCACATACATAGTTCAGACAAAAATAATGAACATCAACACAAAAATAGAGATCAATCCATTCTATGCAGGATTTAATACATACAAGGTTACATTCACCGACGCAGCTGGCAAACCATATACCAAAGTAACCAGCGCAGAGATAGTATTTAACAATGCGGTTGCTGATATTACTAATGAGGTAGCTAATCTTCAAAAGATAAGACCAGGAGTATATTCAGTTACCGGCGGTTATATCAGCCAGCCTGGTGAATGGGACATGGCACTGTCT
>JASHSN010000282.1 GCA_030038695.1 Nitrososphaeraceae archaeon | reverse complement strand
AAGGCAACTCACCATTTTATTAGGTGATATAGCTATCGCTCCCATCGTTTCGCTTCCTCTACTTTTCTGTCTGGTCCAGGATAAGGTAGCTTCATTCATGTTAATCAACCCTGTCGGATTTGCCTACTTCATAACGGTTCGTATAAAGATAAATGTATGGCCGCGCTATCAAGCGCAGCATAGATGCACGTATTTGTAGCAATGCCATATGGAACGAAGGAAGAAATTGATTTCAATAAAGTTTATTCAGATTTGATCAAACCGGCACTTATTCATGAGGGATATGAAGTGTTTCGTGCAGATGAAGAAGAGGCTGCTGGTAACATACGGACTGACATGTTCCAGGAGCTTCTTTTAGCTGATCTTGTTATAGCTGATCTTTCCATTGATAATCCCAATGTTTGGTATGAATTAGGTGTCAGACATGCATTAAGAGCTAGAGGAGTAATCCTAATCAAATCCAAACGAGACTATATGCCATTTGACATCTATACAGATCGGACTCTTACATACCACATTAAAGGCGGTGTACCTGATCCAGACTATTTGGTAAAAGATATGGATAATTTACGTGCCATGTGTAGATCAACCCTTTCATCTTGGCATGGACGTAAGATCAGTCCTGTATACAATCTGTTGCGCTATCTCAAGGAACCTGATTGGAAATCTTTGAGAATCGAAGAAGCAAAAGCCTTTTGGGAAAAACAGGACTCTTGGGAATACTATATAGAATTGGCGCGTAAAGGGCAAAGACCCGGTGATATCCTAGTGTTGGCAGACGAAGCGCCTATACAAGCATTACGACTAGAGGCCTATAAGACTGCAGGAAAAGCATTACTCAAGTTAGGACAGTTCACCTTAGCATTGGAACAGATCGAGAAGTCATTGGACATCGATCCTGAAGATATGGAAGCACTTCAACAGAAAGGAATTCTTCTCGGCTACCTGGGGGACCATGATGCCGTGGACGGATTCCTAGACTATGTAGTTAAGAATATTCCTCAGACGACAGATACGTGGACACTTCATGGAGAAGTCGAAAGAGACGTGTGGGTAAAATCGTGGAGACAAGATAACAAGACCCCCGAAGAGATGACAAAAAATGCAGCCTATGAAGACGCTCTTCTTCGTGAAGCTATCAAGCCCTATATGAAAGCATTTACTATGAACTCATCGCATTATTATTCTGGGAATAGTGCCTTCAGCCTTCTACTTCTTCTCAAACATTTGACTGGAGAAGAAGAAGATGGGCAGCCTACAAAACTGGAAATTCTAAAGGGTGGTGTTAGATGGGCACTTGAATCTGCATTGGCAAAGGAGGATTCATATACGAAGGATTTCTCAGCTCGGTTGAGTTTTGCAGATTTTCAGCTCTTGACAAATGACACGCCAGAAGTAGAGAAAGCCTACAAAAATGCAGTTATAGCAGCTGACAAGGACTGGTTTGCACTTAAAACTGCAATTCAGCATCTTTCGATCTTCAGAGATTTGTCTTTCCGTCCTAGCCAAGTAACTGCTGCCATTCAGGTTTTGGATAGAGCGCTGCAGAAACTCGGTATGACAGAAAAAGGATTTCAGCCACGATTTGTCTTTCTGTTTAGTGGTCATAGGATAGATAAACAAGGCCGACGAGAACCAAGGTTTCCTGCTAAAATGGAACAGATTGCTGCGCAAGCAATATCGTCTAAGCTTGATGAACTGGGGGCAGGTGGAGATGATCTTGGCCTTTGTGGAGGTGCATGTGGAGGAGACCTTCTCTTTGCAGAATCAAGTCTTCAGCGCGGGCTTAGACTAGAACTTCGCATTCCGTTTAAGGAGCCTGATTTCCTTAATAGGTCAGTCACTTATGCCGGAGATGTATGGCGAGACAGATTCTATAAAGTCAAAAAACACCCAAATACTAGACTTTATATACAACCTGAGGAGCTTAACGTGTGTCCCGAAGGGATGAATACTTTTAGTCGAAATAATTTGTGGCAACTCTATACTGCTCTTTCCTGGACCTCTGAAAAAGTGCATTTTATAAGCCTATGGGACAAGAAGGAAGGAGAAGGTCAAGGGGGAACAAAACATATGTGTGACGCAGTACTGAAGCATTTTGGACAAGTCCATATACTTGACACTAATGAACTCTTCAAATGACATAATGTGTGAATACTACATGTATGTAAAAATATGTGGGCTAGAGAAATATCGTGTCTCCGATTTTTTCGGCGCCGAAAGACTATAACTAACTTTTTATAGTTTCTTTATACAAACACCGTGATCATTGAGTTTAAAGGCTACTGACTGGGATGAATTATTATATTCAATAGATGAGCAGGGTTGCACTCCATTTATAGGAGCTGGAGCTTGTGGCTTTCCAAATCCAAATAAAGACAACGAACAATGGCTTCCTTCAGGTGGCACAGTATCCAAAAAACTATCAGAACAATATGAATATCCTTTGGATGATTCTGATGAGTTAGATCGTGTATCTCAATATGTAGCAATACAAAATGGAGATATGGTTCCAAAAAATTTTATTGCAAGATGGCTTAAAGGAATAAGTCCTCCTGATTTTTCTAAAGGAGAGTACAAAAATACACCTCATGCTATTCTTGCCGATTTAAAATTACCACTCTATATTACAACCAATTATGATGAATTTATGGAATCAGCACTTAAAAGCAGGGGGAGAATTGCAGATAGTGTATTTTGCAGATGGAATACTTTTTTAAAAAAGCAATCTAGTGGTAATATTCTTGATAAGGCTGACTACAAACCGAGCCAAGATAAACCCCTTGTATACCATCTCCACGGTGATTTCAACAGTCCTCGCTCCATGGTCTTGACTGAAACAGATTACCTAGATTTTTTGATTAATTTATCAAAAGAAGAGATACTACCAGACCAGATTTCGACTGCATTGAATAGTACTTCTTTATTGTTTGTTGGATATAGACTAAGAGACATAAACTTTCGCGTTATCTTTAGAAGCCTTATGCAATTACTGGGAGAAGGAATAGGTGCGGGGTTACAATTGCCAAGTATATCAGTACAACTCCCTTCCGGATTTACTGAGGAAAAAAAAGAACAGGGAATAAGATATCTTGAGGAGTATTCAAAAAATATGTTTAAAGTAAGGGTGTATTGGGGAGATGTTAATGAATTTTCTAAAGAGTTAAGAGATCGGTGGGAGAAATTTAAAAATGCCAAATAACGGAAAGCCACAGCAACAACAGCAACAACAAGAATGGAGTCCTTTTGTAGGACCAAGATCATTTAGAAGAGATGTTGAAGAAGAGAAGCTATTCTTTGGACGAACGTATGAAACAGAAAGGATAATATCGCTTATCTACAGCCATAAATTAGTATTAGTATATGCTGAATCTGGGGCCGGAAAGACGTCTATATTTAATGCGAGCATAATACCCACATTAGAACAAAGAAGATTTGATGTTTTACCTGTTGCCAGAGTGGGAATAGGTTCTAGTTTAGACGATAAAACAAATATTAATGCTATTAGCACGAGCACCGCCCCTTCTCCTGATACTACTGATAATACTAATATTGCTGAATCTAGATCTGAATTTAATCCTTACATATTTAATGCATTTCAAAGTTTGTTGAGAAAACAGACTAAAGATCCCTTATTGTTTAGGAATATATCCCTATCACAATTTTTATCTATTTGCTTTCCCCATAAAGTAGATCAAAAAAGAGGAAGACAGATTCCACAACCTCAAGTACTTGTGTTTGATCAAATTGAAGAAATGTTCAATCTTTATATAGATCGAGATAAATGGCATGAACAACAGGAGGACTTCTTTGAGCAAATTACCCAGGCTTTAGAAAAAGATCCTCTTCTTAGAGTAGTCATTATTATAAGAGAGGATTATTTGGCTCAGTTAGATCCTTTTGCGGAGCTTTTGCCTGAAAAGTTAAGGGCAAGATTTAGACTAGAACGTTTACACAAAGATGCAGCAGTGGAAGCTATTAAAGGACCACTACTACTAGAAAAAGCAAAAGCCTATGTTAATGATGAGAGAATAATAACTAAACTTTTTGATGAAGGCATAATTGATAAATTGATTGAGGATCTACTAAAGATACATGTTGAAACACCTAGTGGAAGATACCACGAAATAAAGGGAGAATACACAGATTATAAACTTCATGTAGTCTGTCGTAGATTATGGAATAAGTTAGTCCATTCCAAAGTAGATGTTGAAACACCTAGTGGAAGATACCGAGAAATAAAGGGAGAATATGTAGAACCAATACAGCTTCAGGTAGTCTGCCAAAGATTATGGAATAAGTTAGTCCATTCCAAAGTAGATCAAATTAGTAAAGACTATTTTGGATATTTGGGGGATGTTGATAAAGCATTAGAAGATTTTTATGTAGACGCTATTAACGAAGCATCAAAAAAGACCAAAACAAAAGAAGAAATTATTAGAAACTGGTTTGAAGAAAAGCTGATAACTACAAGTGGAACAAGAAGTGTGGTTCATAGAGGTTCCGAGTCCACTGGTGGACTTTCCAACAGAGTCGTAAATGTTTTAGAGAATAAATATCTCATAAGAAAGGAAGAGCGTTCAGGTGCCCAATGGTACGAGTTAACCCACGATAGACTGATTAAGCCAATTAAAGATTCGAATAAGAAATGGAGAGAAGAAGAGAGAAAGAAGAAATCTAGGCGGAACAGACAGATTATAATACCCTCTGTAATTGCCATAGTTTCTGCTGTTACGATCACATTCCTTTCTATTCATGGTTATTTTAGTCCTCATCCTCACGTGATAGACATTTGTTCTATGCACCCTCTGGTAAGTACAGGACTACATCCAGCATATCTAGCTGTTAATCCAAATACTAACACGATATATGTTGCTAATAGCGATTCTAATACTGTATCTGTCGTAGACTGCAATGGATTTTCTGAGAAGACAGATCTTGTCGTAAAGAATGTACAAGTAGGTGGCAGTCCAGAGAGTGTGGATGTTAATCCTACAACTA
>JASHSN010000281.1 GCA_030038695.1 Nitrososphaeraceae archaeon | reverse complement strand
ATTTAAACTTCATCTTTTCAGTATATTCCAGACGGTTTTAAAGATCATAAATAATGAAAAGCCAACAACAAGGGCATTGGCTGGAAGGATAATGAAATATCCGAAAGTATGCATTTGAATTGAGTGCTACACACTAGTAGATTTTCTCAGTGACATATCAAGGCAATGCATATGAATAAAGGTGGGATCAGTAAGAATCGTAAACCCAGCATAACGAATAAGCACGGTTGCATTTCCAATAAAGAATATTGACGCTGTCTTTAAATCAGTGCATTTGCTGGATGAACATGAAAGTTTAATTTCCTCAGTTTTCAATTCTAAATACATTAGATGAAATCTCGGATATGTTAATGGTCCTCCGAGCGTCGTCTGATAGTCAGGCTGTGATGTTGACTACCGTGGCGACTGATACAACTGGGATGAGTCTGACTAATATCCGAAATCTGAGTCATCCAGGTAGAATCAAAAAATAGCTTTATCAGTTGGGATATAAGATGATATGGTATTGGAACGTATTTATGATGTTGTTGTAATTGGTTCAGGACCATCAGGACAGACAGTTTCATTTCGATTGACAAACACTGGACTATCTGTAGCCCTAGTTGAAAACGAGCTAGTTGGAGGAGAGTGTCACTTTTGGGCGTGCATTCCAAGTAAAGCATTACTTCGACCGCCAGAAGTAGTAACTGAAGTTAGTGAAGTTGAGGGTGCCAAGCAGGCCGTTCATGGTATGCTTAGTGTCGAGTCCGTTCTTTCAAGACGAAATAAATTTGTTGACCAGTGGGATGATAGCAAAGAAAAAAGAGCACTAGAGAAAGCAGGGGTCACTATAGTACGCGGACAAGGACACCTTGCCGGACCTAGACGCGTAATTGTTTGTTCCAAGAATGGTGATAATAAAGATATCGTTACATTGGTGGTAACTCAAGCAGTCGTATTATCTACAGGCAGTAGGGCCACAATTCCAAACGTAAAAGGATTAACAGAAACACAACCATGGACAAATAGGGATGCGACTGGTGCCAAGAGAGCTCCCAATTCACTTGCAATAATGGGCGATGGAGCTGTTGGATGCGAGATGGCGCATGCCTGGTGGTCTCTGGGAACCAAGGTTACTGTAATCAGTAAACATGATAGAATACTCAACAAGCTTGAACCATTTGTAGGGGAGAGGCTTATGAAAGTCTTTAAACATAGAGGCATATCTGTGCGTACCAACGTGAATGTCATGGAAGTCGAGCCCCGCAACCATAAGCAAGAACATCCTCCCCTAAATATCAGGTTGGATGATGGTACTGCTATAACTGCCAATGAGCTCTTGGTGGCTGTAGGGCGAACACCGAATACAGACAAGCTTGGACTTGAGACTGTTGGTCTCAAACCGGGTGATTGGATTCAAGTTGATGACACATGTCTTGCAGAGGGAGTCGAAGGAAATTGGCTTTATGCCGTAGGGGACATCAACCAAAGAGCCCTACTCACTCACATTGGAAAGTATCAGGCTCGGGCATGCGCTACGGCAATAATTGCACGTGCTCATGGAAGCCTTACCTATAGTACAAGTGCAGGTTCTATGCCGAGCAATTCTTATGAACCTTGGAACAAATGGGTCGCTACAGCAGATCACGTAGCTGTACCTCAAGTAATCTTTACAGACCCTCAAATTGCTTCTGTGGGGTTGACCGAAGAAGGTGCTCGAAGCCTTAAAATCAATGTGCGAGTAGTAGACTATGAGATCGATACTCTGCAAGGAGCTAACCTACATACAGATGGTTATACTGGCCATGCCAGAATCATAGTAAATGAAGATCGTCATGTAATAGTTGGTGCTACCTTGATCGGACCACAAGTAGGAGAATTGTTGCATCCCGCGACAATAGCCATAACCTGTGAAATACCACTCGAACGTCTCTGGCATGCTATACCATCATTCCCAACGATGAGTGAAGTTTGGTTACACTTGCTTGAAAATTATGGATTGTGATGCTCATATGTTTGGTGGTTCTTTAAATATGCGTGTGTCTGCTTATCGCGGGCAATCACATATGAAGCACCACCGTTAGTCAATTAAGAGCTACCGAGTTAACCTTATGTTACCGGAGACACATAGAGGATTTCATCTAAATGAGGGAAATGGGACATCTCCAGAATTGCACAATTCCATACACGTAATGAATTTAGTGACTGGGACGCCGCATTACACACATTTACATTCTCGAATGCTGTACACCAAGGTTTGAGACTATTATCAACGATAGAGCTATTGAGAGGTGTGTTCGATGCTGCAATGAGAAAATACCTTAATCACTTTCTCATTGCACTCCAGCGACAATACCTAAGAGCTATTGATTAATTATACTGCTGTGTTTGAATTCAAATTTCTGTATTCTAATAATAAAATAAGTCTTCCAATCCATGTACCTCTAATGTTGATGAACTGCAAACCGATTTTATCCAATTCATTTATAAAGTGTTGATTGATGAACTTTGTTTTAAGTTCCAATCGACCTGTTTCTGCTTTTTCATCTAGGCCTTTTACCTCGATACCTATCAATTCTATTTGCTTGCGGAATTTGGAAAATTCAGCCGTTGATTTTTCTACGCTTTTATTCAGAGATTGGACGCAGGAACATTCTGGTATCCCTATCGATTATGGTGGCCAGTGGCTTAATTCGAGACAGGAGAGAGGGTACGCCTTAGTGAAGGAGTTAGATGTGAATCAAATTTACAGCCCAAACAAGCAACAATCATCTTCGC
>JASHSN010000280.1 GCA_030038695.1 Nitrososphaeraceae archaeon | reverse complement strand
TAGATTAACGTTCTTGTTATTTCTAATCGTACTAGAATGAATTAATCGTCAATTAATGTTAATCATTTCGTTATGTCTTTATTAAGGTATTCTGATTAGCTTAGTTGTGGTCAAGATCTCTTTACCACTGTGCATACCAGACACATAAGCCATGCAAAAGGGATTATCAGGCTTATATTGTCCTGATGATCTCCCTGTTAAATAGTCAATTAATCTAAAGTTACAAATATTCAGCAAAAGGATGAAAGTATATTGTGGGACATTGTAGCACGCGGTAGCACACGTATGCTTCATAATACCTTTATACATGATTTCCTCAATATTGAGAAGATAGGTCGTGGATCAACTAACGTCTGAGGCAAGAACTATTGTGAGACCAGAGGTACAAGCTGACAAAGTAGCAGGTATCTATGCGGTATGTCTTAATTGCAACAAACAGTTTACATCCATGCGTGCTGTCAGTATGCACGTAAAATTAACTGCGGCATGTCATGCTGTGATTTTCTCTAACCATGGAAATTATGATAAGAAAACAGGGCTTAGCACCAAACTAACATAACATAATGCAAAAGTTAGCTGAAATCACTATATTGATCAAAAGAGAACAATGTACACGCCATAGATCTGAAAGCAACACTTGCTGCTAGACCGTCCTTGCTTCCATTTCTTACTACACGATCAGCCCCACCTTCAATGCCGCATCCTGTAAGAGATAGGAACTGAAATCAGGGGAATCGTATCCATGACATAGAAACCTGTCATGGCGGACATTCCAAAATACTAGTATTGAAAACACCTAATGTCTTCACCGGTAGATATCGTTACAATATAAAAACTGGGATGTATGGCATCGTCTTTTAGCCTGTCACGATCCCTCATTGCATGGTTTAATGCTTCTAATTCTTCTGCTTTGCTTTGTATGCCAGCCCCTTGTCTTCCAGCTGCGGATCGATCAAAGCAAGTTGTAATCGTCATTTGTCGTTTCAATAGGAAAAGTGCAATTTGTAAGCTGGTTATTCTATTTGTATTCCAGTATAATTATATCATTAAGGCAATCCACGCAATGGATTCAATTGAATTTTCACACAAATCTCAAGTGACTCGTATTAGAACACCACAAACTACTCCCTTATCCTGAAAGGGATAAAGGACCACAACGTTCAGCCTTTTATTAGTCATCCTTCAGGAAGGTCTCTACAATCGTGCTAAATTTCTGCGGATACTGATACATTAAGCCATGGCCTGCACCATTGATCTGTACAAGCCATGCTCCAGGGATTTTCTCCGCAAGTAATAACGAGTTAGCTGTTGGGGTAATTACATCATTAGTCCCATCTATAACCAGAGTAGGTTGAGTGATATGTGAAAGTTGATTGCAACTGTTACTCCAGGTAAAAATTGCCCGAAGTTGCCTTAGAATGGTCTGAATAGACGCAGATTCTTTAGATACGGGCAGGTATTGTAAGTAACTAGGATTTTGTTCAATCCAAGTCTTAGGAAACAATAATGATGCTGAAGCTAGAAATCTTGCATTCCCATTTGAGGTGATTTTGGTGATATTTTTTGCGAAGAACGTTAATACTTTTGGGTTAGGCGGCACAGATTGTTTGCCACTACAACTTGAACCATAAAGTATTAACTTGTTAACTTTATCTGGATGAAGAATAGCTAGCTCTTGTGCAATGAACGAACCCATTGACCAGCCAAGAACATCTACTGGTTTTTTAATGTTAAGTGCGTCTAGCAAACCACTGGTGTCATTTGCGAACTGTTTAATTGAAAATGTTTTAACGCCTGTAGTTGTATTACCAACTCCACGGTTATCGAATATAAGGACAGTATGGTCGGAGGATAATTCTCTTAATAAAAGAGGATCCCACACGTCCATTCTAACGCCGTTAGCGCCGGTGATAAGTAATATCGGATTTCCATTACCAAAGATCTTATAGCCAATATCTATATCGCCAACATGAACCTTTCTTGTGGGGATATTGGATGTGACTGATGAGGAGTAATCGCTTTGGACAGACTTTGACGAGCTGTTGTTATCATTATTATGTTTGTTGATTACCTGACCTCTAACCGTAGTACTTGCATTAACAATTAGGAATGCGCCGAGGATAATCATTATCAAAATACCGGTATTGATAAGTTTACTGAACAATAAACGGGAGTATATAATAACCTATAAAAATTTGTCGTTGTCCCCCATTAGAGATCTACAAATCCTTAATCTCTCCTATCCCGAAATTATTAACACACAGTAGTAATTCTGTGACCAAATTAAAAGTAAAAATCGAAAGATAAGGTGGATTATCCTAGATTTATTTGGTTATAGAGGTCAACCAGCTTCTCTGCTTTCTCATTAATGTCCTTAATTTCGGATTCAATCGCTTTAGTTCTTGCTTTGTATCCTGTTTGCTTTTGGTTTTCTAATTCAAGTTTCTTTATTATAGGGCTTTGCTTTCCAGAGATGAGATGATAAATAACAGTTAATCTAAATTCAGCGGGGTCGAGAAGCTTGTGCCGCTCAGTCTGGTATGTCTCATATTTTCCAATTTTATGTAAAATGGAGCTACAATCCACGCACGTGAATTATCACTAGGATAAACAAAAAAATCCTAAGAGGCCTTTGCATAAGCCTGTCATGCTATCATAGGAATTAGGTTGATGAATCTGTATCATACTAATTAGGCCATTTAGGTCGTGTGTTATATCGTTGATTTTCTTCCCAGCGAAAAGTAATGTTGCTGCTGGGCAGCCTTCGGCATCCATAACACCTTCGTAGTTCCATCCAGGATTATCATAGATTTTGAAACTTGACGAGTGAGGATCAGCAAGAGCCACGTGCTCACCATATAATGACACGCTCCCTTTGCCTAATTGTTGCAATTACACACATAGGCACACCTAATTTATGAATGGCTTCGTTGAATCGATCAATATCAAACTTGAATTTATTCTTGATGGAAAATGTCTTTGCTTTCTGAAGCTTTGGAAATCGAAGTTTATCGTATTGTGATACATAACGCTATCCGTTGCTTATTTTTCTTTACAAGCAGAAAATCGTATTCACATGCTTGATAAAGTAACTTATATTTTTCTACTACATCCAAAAATAGAAGCTATATTTTGAACGTTCATTGCATTGCTCGAGAGAAGCTTATAAACAATATTCCTATTGCTTATGCATTAATCAATTACAATACAGTAGTAGCGGCCACGTTCCGACAATCTCGCAGTAGACAAATAGATCTCGCAACGCGTAATGCTCTTCACGTGAGCAAATTATTGTCGTTCCGAGTTGTCCTAAAGACCGCTCGTAATCTTGTTGCCCATAGAATTTCTAGATCTTGAAAAGCTTCTCCGCGTTCGTCCGACCAATCTTGAGCCGATCGTTCTCGCTGATTGGGCAGCTATCGAACCACGGGGCCAGCTCCTTCATCGACTCATACGGATAGTCCACTGAGAACAGGATGCGGTCGGATCCCACCTCAAGCAAAGTATTAAGGAGACCCTGCGAGCGAAATACACCGCTGGTCGTGACATAGAAGTTGTTAAGCAGGTAGTGCATCGGCGGCTTCTTGTGGGGACCATGCGTGCCCGGAGCCTGGTGACGTAGGCGATGTTCAACCCGCGGCAGCGTGAATGGCAGCCCTTCTCCAAGATGGCCCAGAATCACGTTCACTTTGGGGAAACGGTCAAACAGGCCGCTCAGCATGAGGCGAATGGCATGCGTCGCTGTTTCGACACCGAAACCCCACGGGGAGTCGAGCAATCCCTCGTAGCCCTCGTATATGCGCCGCTGATTCGGCAGCGGAATCCGCGGGTGAAGATATACGGGAACGTCGAGTTCGGCGACCTTTTCCCAGAAATCCAGGACAGGAGGTTCGTCGAGATATCGCGCTGTATTC
>JASHSN010000279.1 GCA_030038695.1 Nitrososphaeraceae archaeon | reverse complement strand
TACAAATAGAACCCAATTCAAAAGGCAATAACAATATCAGTTTTAAAAGCACAGTACTCGCGTCCGCACCTGGATATATATCGACCTCTAAGGCAATCTCTTCTTATTCATCCACATCAACAATGGGTGTCCATGATGAAGTGGACCAATCTATTATCAATAAGACTGGTTCTAGTGAACTAGCACTAAATATAATCAAAAATGTTCAAAAGAAACTGGAGCAAAATGGTATTAGGTTTGCTCTTGGCAAATAGTATACTGTGTCTCATGATTTATTATATTAGATTTATTTCTATATGGCCTGACTGAGCTGAGAATGTAATTCTGCGTCTGCTTGGGTAGGGGAGAGCAAGCAAAAGAAGTAGGTGTTTGGGCGCGTAAATGAGTTATATATGCGAGGATGACACCATATGAATGATATCCAAATGAAGGATTCATCTTCACCAAAATTATTCAACTTTAGAAGCCGTAACTGGGTCAGAAGACGATGGCTTGATTTCAGAAATGGTCATAGCATTTATCTAATTTTTCTTATGACATTTGCCAATTTTGTAACAATTCAATACCAACTTCTGCTTCAGAGGGTACCATCTATTCACTCATTACATATCAATATCTGGATCTTCGCATTGCTTTTTGTGGTAATGTATCTCCCCCTAGGTATGATAATTGGATACTGGCACAGAAAAAATCAATTCAGTGTTGAAGCAGAGGCTTTGTTCAACCAGAATCAAATTGGAGCAACGATAAACCTTTTTTTAATCGATTTGATTGATGGAAAGGTCACTGACGAAGAAAAGCAACACATGCGAAAATACCTCTTAAATATAATGAAACGTGCTGAGAGACCATATGCGGGAGTAGACAAGACTAAGTCTTACCTGGATAGTAGTTCAAAGATAAAAATACAAAAAATAGAGTAAAGCAATATCTAATCTATATCTAATCAATTCCAACAGACCATGCGAATTCTACATGTATGGGATCAGGCAGGTGTAGCATTTATCCTCGCGAAATATCAAAATTTACAAGGACAAAATTCGAAGGCAATCATGGTTAAAGAATATGACAAATTCGGAATTGGTAGATTTTACAACAAATATATTATTAATGTCACATTAAAAGAATTTCTTCAAAGGAGCTTAGAGGAAGCACAGTCTGCAGAAATTGTGCACGTACATAGCAGGAGCGACATGGTTATTAGGCTTAGAAACGAATTTGGAAATTCGAAAAAGATCATCCTTCAATATCATGGAACTGATATTCGTGGAATAAAGAAGCAGAAGCTTCCACACAGATCAAAGGCATCAGACTTGGCAGTTAGAGGAATATTTACTTATAGAAGAGTGAGAGACACACTACTTTTCAAAAAGAGGATTCATTCGCGAGCTCAGCGCATGACAGATGCCGTCATCGTGTCTACGCCGGATCTATTACCTCTAGTTAGTAACGCCGTTTATCTTCCAAATCCTATTGACACAGATCATTTCTCTGCTGATAATATTTTTTCGGAAGCCGAAAGAGCACGAGCATTGACCATGGATACAGAAGCAATTGACATTGGATTAACACTGGATTATTGCAAGCAACATAATGTGAACCAAGAAATTGACGTTTATAATAGAATTAAGGATCCTATCATGTACAGAGATATGCCAGCGTTTTTGAAAAAATATGGACTCTACATTGACGTAAGATATGTTGATGGTAAAATTCTAGAGAACTTGAGCAAAACTGCTTTGGAAGCATTAGCCTGCGGCCTTGACGTTTTAGATTATAAGTTGAATCGTAGACATGGTTTGCCTGAAGAGTATGCTCCCAAGAATGTCACATCTCGGCTCGAAGCTATATATTCTACTACTAAACATTATTAATACTAGTAGGTGTAGTATACCCAACGCTTATTTCGAAAAATAGTTCTCTAATTTTTAGAGAAAAGGTATGGGTCATACAGGATTCAGAAGCCGAGTCGTATCATCCTGTTCTAACCTATTTAGCGAGCGCCCTACGGCCTGCTTTCTGCGTTATTTTTTGTGCTGCTACTGCAAACCCTAACGCTCCCAAATACATGCCAACTCCAATGAGCAAGTTGCCACTAAAGCCTATTATCATGGATGATGTGGCAGTGAGAACGGTTCCTACTACAGATGCAATTACGTTTGCCCCCCAAAGAAGAGTGATATCCTCACCCCATGAACCACCATTTCGTTCGCTTAAGTACGATTCCTTGTCTAACAGGCTTGAAGATGAAGCCATTCTCGTAATGGACGGAAACTGAAAGCCCATAAGAAAACCAGCTGGCGACAACAGTGCAAAAGTCAGAGCAACTCTTTCTGATAACTGCAAAATTATCCCATACTCTATGATGCCTTGCAGGAAAAAATAGTAGACTAAGACTATCCCAGATAGTGGTGGTATAGATATCATTATCGCTTTGAAAGGATTTTTGCGAAATAGCTTTCCACTCAAATATGCACCTATTCCAGTAGAAAGCAGGATCGAAAAAAGAATAACAGTCAAAGCCATGATAGGCGTTCCTAGTAAAAGCAAAAATTTTTGAATAAAAGTTATTTCCAAAAAAATAAAACCAAGCCCAATAAAGATCGCAAAGATAATGTGAAATCGAGATGATGAAGTTAGCCTAATCTTGTTTACCTTTGAATAATAAACCAGCAACAAAGAAATGACAACAGACACCCCAAGCACAGTTTCTATTAATAATAACATTTGATTTGGAAGGAGCTTTGTAGCAAAAAAGAAGGGAGAATCATCGGTAGGTATCTTTTCAAAAAAACCGGAGCTCTGAGGATCGTAGCTCTCTTGTTGTTGTAGATCACCGTTGTTATTCACAATGTGGAATAACCGGTCATATGGAGATTGTACATATCCTCCAGGCATTGCGATGACCTTGGCATGACTCTTATTTACTCTCTCTTTTATCACAGCAAGCTCTGAGCCTGTAAATGGGCTATTTTGTATCACTAAGAGTACTGGATAGAGCGTCCTCTTAGGGTTCGGTCCAAAGGTTAATCCTGGCCTATCTTCTACCAGTAAAATTTGTTTGGTAATATCATGTTGATCGCTTGTTCCTCTTTCATATTCCCGTAAAGCTTCTATAGCAAGTGGAACCAGCCTTGGCAATTCAGTACTCCAGCGTACCATAACGAGCTTGCCGTTAGCTCCGTTAAGATGATTCAAATATTGTTCAAATGCCTCGACTGTGTAAAGGTAGTTTTCTGAAAGTGCGTATCCGCCAGCCAACTGGGCAGCCCAAGAGTCTACAAGTTTTATCACTATCGTATCGTATTTCGTATTTGTGGAGCTGATAAATCTTCTACCATCGTCGATAAATAATCGTACATCCTTACGGTTATACAAATTACCTGCCGAATTTCCGCCATAATCTTTTACTGCAGATACTATCAAAGGATTCAATTCAACAGCTGTAACATTCTTTGAGCCTGCCGACAATGCGAGCAGAATATCCTCGCCCCCGCCGCTCCCAATAACTAATATTCTACTATTGTTCATTTTGGAAATTTCATATGGCATATAATCCATGAACATTTTTAAAGACTGCCGATCAGAAAGAGAACCATTCCATTTCAGAATCGGGGTAAGGGCATCAGCATCAATAAGGATTGAGGCTATGTTCCTAATGCTAGTCTTACTATTATCATGTGTGTGTTTGACAATATCGATCCTAGAAAAAGAATTCCATTCAGTTGATACGTCATTGTAACCTGACGGTAAATAACGGAGTCCTTTATCTTCTCCAGGTTGTATCGCAAGAATATTGAAGTGCATGTTGTAACCCAATAAACCTGTACAAACAAGGAGTACGATGAATCCGTACGTTGCTGGATATTTTCCAATAATGAATCCATCTGAAATTTCTTTCTGCCTTTGAGTAAAAAACAAAGATCCGTATGCAATTATAGATGGTAATGCACCGAATAGACTAATTAGGAGCAACACAGATTCTGCTCCCAATGCCCGAATAAATGGATCAAGAATAAGTGTCGCCATAGATGCTCCGGCCAAATCGATAAAATATAGCTTAGTTATCTGCCTTGGCATGGCGAAATAAATTAATGCCATTGAGAGTCCCGCAAAAAAGAACGGAATTGATGAAGCTAAAAAAAATAGATAAATAAACGATATACTGGGGGGAATGATATGCCCTATAACAAACAAGAAAACAGGCAATGAAACTGCAAATGCTAATGTAAACTGGATTATTTTGTTTGGTAGTACCTCTCTTTTCATTCTATTTTTTGTAATGTGTATCAGCAAAGATCCAACACCAAGTCCAAAAAATGCAACTGAGATGGCCATAAAAGCGTAGTTATACCATAGGATTATAGAGAATATTCGAGTCAGTGTAAGTTCAAACAATAAAACACTAAGAGACAATATGAAAAGAGATGCAAGGAGAAAAGATATCAACCAAGTGGAGCGCATCGCAAACTAGCACAAGTACGTTTCATATAGGTATTTCTAGTTTAATAAATTTTGTTTTATGATGCTAGGTATCAGACACTGATGTTTACAACGATTTGACAATCCGTGTCATTTTCTCAAGGTTTACTTCGAAACCAAAACGGCTTTCCTCCTTTTTCATGTTTCTGTACATGCTCATCATTAGGCGGAGATGTCTTACCATGTTTAGTTTGTTTTCCATCTTTAGTCTTACGATCCGATAGACGTCATCATAATAATCGAATTTCTTGAGCACATTTTTTCTATACTGCTTAAAATTAAACATACTGCCCTTAGTTAGCTCTAGAACTTGGAGGAAGATATCACAACATATTAGCGATGGGATTATGCCCTCTCCTAACATAGGGAATACGCATCCTATCGACTCTCCTACGCCTATGACATTGCCAATATGAAAGGGCTCCATTCGTCTGGGAGGGGAAAGACGGATCGGTCTTCCTATTTTTTTTACAATCCGAGCTTCAGAATGTGCCATTAAAAATTCTTGAACTCCGACGTATTTCTTGTCCATATCTCCAGCGCCGACGTATGCACGATTATCGTCAAGGGGAAAAAACCAAAAATATCCCCTTGCTCCCTTATAGCCGATAACATAAAATTCATCTACCCCATGAATATTTTCTAGAAGGTATTCATATGCAGGTATTATGAAATCTTCGTTAGAACGAGGAAGCAACGTGCGATGCATGCCTGTGCAGTCAATTACATAGTCATACGCATCGAATTGAAAATTCTCCTTGGTGCACTTAAAACCATATGTAACATTTAAATCTCTTAATAAATCATGTTCCCATTTCTGTTTATCGTAAGTTACCAAACCACTCAAGTTCAGGTATTCCCTGACCTGATTCGGAAGATCCATCCTCAGAGTCTTACCTACATGGAAAATGTAATTATCAAAATTAAGACCTGCGCGCTTTGAAAACATTGAAAGCATATTTCTAGACGCACCCCAAGCACAGACAGCCCACTGATTTTCTTTACTCGAAGCCTCGAATATTTCAACACCATGTCCCATCTTGTGAAGCATATGTCCCAAATAACTGCCGGAGACTCCCGCTCCAACTACGGCCATCCTCATGAATTGGATTCAAGAGATGTAGGTTTATTTATAATTCTTGTCTTATACTTAAGATACTATCAATACTATTCTAACAAAACTGTAGGGAAGTTACTCGGTAACAATAAAGTCAAGAACAGTTCTTATCTTGGTGAACCTTTGTCGACAGGAGCGTTAATCTATAGTTATTGGTATCAGTATGTTGATTCGAAAGTAGCAAGATTGTAGTGAGATGTAATCAAGTTACCAAAAAGAAGACTAGAGTGAGCTTCCCGTAGAAGAAGCACTTATACTAATAGATAGTTACAATCAATAGCGTAAATACATACTTATATTCAATAAACACGAATTCAGAATTTAGTACAAACAGTAGGTTTGCATAAATAGTTTATTTTCGAGCCGTCATCTGAATGAAACGAACTATAATGTCATACATGGTAGCGACAATTGTGTCTCTGGCGGCGGTGATTGGCTTGGCAATCCAACC
>JASHSN010000278.1 GCA_030038695.1 Nitrososphaeraceae archaeon | reverse complement strand
ACGGGTATTAGTATTTCTTCTACTTGGGTGATAGGAAGCTATCAGAGTCTTATCATTATAAATAGAATATATCTTATGATGACCAAACTTCAATCCTTTAATATTACAAACATTGCAATATGCATCAAAAGCAATCTTTCCAAGAGCTAAGATAACCTTGGTTGTCTTGAGTATTTTTGTTTGTGCTAGTAGGTATTGAGAACAGTTAGCTATTTCAGACTGAGCTGGTTTATTGAGTGGAGGAGCGCATCGTATTGCAGCAGTCAGATAGGCATCCTTTAAGATTAATCCATCATCTCTTGATACACTTATAGGCTTATTGGCAAATCCTGTTTCAAATAAGGCTCTTACAAGCCAATCACCAGAACTGTCACCTGTAAATATTCTACCAGTTCTATTTCCACCATGAGCAGCAGGGCCAATCCAATAACTAATAATTTAGCTTTGGGATCCCCAAATGTAGGGAGAGGTTTTGCCCAATAATCCTGATTATTAAACTTCTTTGCTTTGTTTTTTCCTATTTCCCCGATATATCTTATCAAACGTGGACAGAGTTTACATCGTACGACTTTTTCATTTACTTGATGCAGTAACAACTCCTCGTCGAATATTTTACCCCTTGACAACCCTGTGAACTACCACCTATTAAAATAGGTGGCTTCTTTTGTCATCATTGCGTTCCTGTCTACGCTAGCAAAAGTTCTTAACTTTAATTTGGGCATGTTCACGGTTACCCCTACTTTAGAAATATATCCTAAAGCCCGATAAGCAATATTGAAAGCGGCGTTTCTATCCGCATTCTCTTCACCACATTTAGCACAGGTAAATAATCCTTGTATCTTCCGTGCACCTTTCTGATAGCACTTTCTACAATATTGTGAAGTCCTTACTTCTGACACTTGAATTACCTTAATACCTACTAGTGCTGCTTTATATTTTATGTATTGTGTTAGCTTGTAGTATTGAAAGCCGGACAGCTTTCTGTTAAACTTTCTTCCTCGTGTATTCTGTTTTCGCCTACGCAGGTGTTTGATATCGCCTAGCACGATTGTGGCATTAGTCTTGATCGCTTGGTTTACAATATCTCTGCTAATGTTATGCATGATATCATTTGCAATTCTCTTCTCATGATTTCCTATCTTCTTGATTGTATCTATTGCTTTCTTTATCCCTAGTTTTCTTCGTAACCAAAAGTAATGGCCTCTAACACGGTTCAAGTCCTTACCATAGAATTTTGTAAGGCCATTTGCCAACTCCACAGAAGTAGCAATATGTTTTATTCCCATATCTATGCCAATTACGTTTTGATAGTGAAGTTTTTCAGGAATATCTTTCTCTACAACTACGTCTAAAAACCAACAACGATTGTCTTTCTTGTATAGTTTTGACTCACATATCTTTGCATCTGTTGGAATTGGTTCGTATGGTTTGATTAACCCGATCCATAGTCCACCTTTTACAGATTTCACTGGTATTCTAAACCCAATATTCAGCTATTGTACTGGGTTTATGTTCTATCCTTATCAAGTCATTTCTTATCGAAAGTGGGTATTTCTTGCCGTTCTTAATCACCTTATAGAATCTATCCGCCTGCTGCTTATTCGCTGAGTATAGCCCTAGATCTTCTTTTGTCTGCAAATAGTGTTGTAGATTACCGTATTCATGTTGTAATGCCACTAGTTTAGTATTGGTCAATTCCTCTATTACTTTACAATGATAACACTTTTTGGCTTTGACTAACGACACTCACGCATAGTTGTGAACTACCACCTATTAAAATATGCGTAATATAGAAAACCAAAACTTACTGGTGATGTCAAATGATTTGAAGATCAGGAACAGATTTCACCTGTGGTGTATTTACATTGCTAGCTCCCTTCCCGTGTAACTTTCTCCTATGCTGCATTTCCCGTATTGCTACTTTGGTGTACTTAAAGTCCTCTCCCTTCAAGCCGCACCCGATTTTAACGTTGACCTCATCTACTCTACCGCATTACATCCGTAGTACTTGACATCTTATAAAGATGTAGTCTCTATAACATGAGATTTGTAAAATTGCAAACCAAGATTGCAACAAGAAAATGCCTGTTGAGGCTTGATTCTGAACAAGGAGATATTCCACGTATAATGAGGGCTATTTCAACGTCTAAAACAGCACCCCCTCTTTTCAAGCTTAATCGTCCGCGGGGTACAAGTTTTATCGACGAGAAATCAGGCGAGAAGACCACTGGTTTCAACCGGTGGATGAATTGTCCTAGAGCCCTGGCATAGTTTTTTTTAGCTACCTCTTGCAATCCCATCGGTAGAATGACCCAACGGCTGTGTCGCTCGGTGACCTAGTACGGGTACCAATACTGAGTAGCACGCTGGGATCATACCCGAGAGGTCATAATGCATCAACAAGAGCGAGGACAACAGTGGACCTGAAAATAGTTTAATGGCTTGGGTGGCTTTTGATTTTGATTTAATATCCTCATCTTCTTCTAGTTGGCCTCCTCTTCCTCGATCTGCTTCCAACTTTACTTTCTTTGTTATACCCCTATGTTTCGAAAGGACATGTGCATGATTTTAGCAATTTCCCTTGTCGACTTATTCTCTTTGTAAAGTTGAATTACGTACTATTCTTTCTCTTTCCTATTCATATCAAGCAGTGAAGCCAAATTTTACTTCATCTAATATAGTAACAAGTCTCTAATAGCTTTTTTTGCCTGTTTCCCCCCGCTACCAGTTTGCTTTCAGCTGCTACCATCATGTTTCCACCTGCTTTCAGCTGCTACCCTCTGCTACCAAATGAAGTAAATTGTGCGACGACTGCAGATGTTATATCCCCTGTATGTGTGTTATGTGTTATGATACGACATGTGTCAACACATTAACCAGTCATGCTAATTATATTCAGTTCTGCCGGTTTTAGAGAGATATTAAAAAATGAAGAGCACTCATTCATTTGAGACAAGGGACAAACACAGGCACATGATATGACGGTTATAATCTGCCAAAACGACGAGATTGTGAATATGAGACAATAAAGATGAGAGCGCGCTTAGTACCAAAGTCCATTGTACTTCATCT
>JASHSN010000277.1 GCA_030038695.1 Nitrososphaeraceae archaeon | reverse complement strand
TTATCAACGTGGCAGCTCATGAATTAAGAACGCCCATTCAACCCATACTAACCACGGTGGGCCTTCTTCACTCAAAAAGGGGACATGTCAGTAATCAGCAGATGGATGATTCACTTGAGATGATTCATAGAAATGCACAAAGATTGAAGAGATTGGCAGAAGACATATTAGATGTTACAAAAATAGAGACCCAGTCGTTGATATTGAATAAAGAGCGATTGAATCTAAATGATGTAGTCATAAGTGCCATTAAAGATGTTAAAAATCAAATTCAGGATGGATGCGGTGGTGGAACACAGATATTGTATGAATCTAAGGGAGATGACACCATTTTCGTACAAGCAGACAGGTACCGGGTTGCTCAGCTTGTTGTTAACTTATTAAGTAATGCTCTCAAATTCGTCAAGCGATATGATGGGATCGTATCTATCAATATAGAAAAGAAAGAAGATGTCGCTGGTGGACAAGAAGTTGCCCTTGTCAGTATAAAGGATAACGGTACTGGTATAGATCCTGATATATTTCCAAGATTATTTGAGAAATTTGCATCAAAGTCATTTAAAGGGACGGGACTGGGATTGTTTATCTGCAGGAGCATTGTAGAAGCTCATGGCGGTAGAATATGGGCCGACAATAATAGAGACCACGGAGCTACATTTCACTTCACACTGCCGGTTCTACATTGTAAATGATAATAAAATGATGGTAAGGTGCAATAATGATATCAAAAAACAATGATAAGCAAAGAATTCTAATAGTCGACGATGAATCTGATATAACTACTGCTTTAAAGATGTATTTAGAAATACAGGGATTCCATGTCGATGCATTTACTGACCCTGTTTGTGCATTAGCACAATTTAAAGTCGGTTTCTATCAGTTGTTGATCCTCGATATTAAAATGCCGGAGATGAATGGTTTTGAGTTATACACAAAAATAAAAAAGAAAGAGGAAACAGTCAAAGTAATCTTTTTGACAGCTCTAAGCGATATGCATGATTATGATGCATTTAAGAAGGAAGTATTTCCTAAAGAAGGTGCGAGATACTTTATAGCAAAACCAATTGAAAATGAGGAGATCTTAGAAAGGATAAACACAGTAATTGCGAACACAAATTGAATGAAGCTGATTCTAGATCATCGGAGTATTCACTGTATATCTCATTGCTCAATCTTAACGCTTAGTCCACATGTTTTCTATTTATCTCTGATGCCTTCAAGGAAGTCATGGAAGGATATGACGCGGGAATGTAAGCGATTCTTTACAATCGAAGCGTGTGTGCTTCCCAGTCCGAAGAATCAAATATACTCATCCATAGCTTTGACCAATTCCTTCGTGAATAGCAGTCACGTACAAGCTCACGTCTATCAAGATTAATGATGACAATCTAATACGTTTTAGAAAAGAAGAGGCGAAGATTATTTGCATAGATGAGATACAATATGCCCAAACAATTTCAAGACAAGCTTGCTAATCTCTTTTTGTTATTATCCATAGCTAATACCCGATGTAATATCTAAATGAATAACGATATAAATGAACAATGTTAACTCACATGGTCTAGCATCTTTTAATTTAATCGTCATATCTATTGTTAATGATAATGTCAGTTACTACACGTGAAAGGATTCATCAGGATGATGTTGACAGTAAAGAGGTCATTCTGAACGTTGAAAATCTCTCTCCAAAGTGTATGTCTCTTCAATGGGTAAGGTAGTGTCCCTTAGAGACGTCAGCTTCAAGGTGAATAAGGTTGAAGGCACGTTTGGTTTGTTCTCTGGAACCAGCCCACTTTGGCCAACTTCTTTTTCTATAAGTCGCTAGAGTGCGAACAGAGTTGTCTTTCTCATGAGATATTCGTCAGTCTCAAAAACAAGTAGCGGGGGCTTATAAATAAAACTGACTTACCTTGTCATTTGAAACGCTTCTGACATCCCCAGTTTTGTCCACTTCGAAAGTTGATCAGACTCGCTGATCAATTGGTTTTCTACACAGATTCTTCCTTGATTGTGGGAGTCGGTCCCTTCGGTGCTCTGTGAAGACGATGCGCAACCCAATACTGACCTGCGATCAAAATCCATGCCAAAGTGCTCGTCACTTCAAATATGTGTTGGTTCGGGAAGAACCAAACAGATAGGGTTACAAACACCAAATTCACCAAAGTCGCAACTGTTATGTAATAGTTTATTTTTGTAGACATGAAAATCCTAAAATGCTGTATGTATTCAACCGTATTTACATTCTCCGATATAGATCACGTAGACTTATATGACGTCCACCATGAAACTTATATCAAATTACACGATAAACATCCATGAGGATGAACAGTCTACCAGAACAAGTAGAACGTAATGATATCAACAGGGATGCCGAACTGATAAGCTACTTGATTTATATCGAACAAATTCAAATGGGAGGTCAGAAATTGAAGTTCAGCGATTTGACAAACTATATGGAACCGAGGAATATGGTTAGGCTCTTGAAGTTGATGCCATGGTATTTTGATTACGAAGTGCCGTTATCTTAACTCGTCTAATCCTCGTCTAGCCTTCTCCACCTGCGTTCTTTTTCTACTTCACGTTCCAGTCTCTTGCCCATGACATCAAAATCATGTTTGTGTCTTCTGCAGAGATATGTACACCACAGACAGGACATCTGTACGCCTCAAGACCCTGGTCTGACTTGTCATACCATATTACACAATCCGACACATATACCTGCGCATGAATCAATACCTCACTCACACGTTCCTGCACATCACCTAGGCCACTCCTGAGCAAGTTCCAAATGCTCATTATGTTTGCAGAAGTGATGGGACTCTTGGTGGCTCAGGATATAATGTGATTGGGTGCGACTGGGGTTTGGCACCGAACGCGAGTCTGAGTCGGGAGCAGACCTAAATGTCAGAAAGTTCTCCGAATACGCTCAGTACAAGAGTAGCCGTACCTTCTTTCGAATCTCTAGTTACTTCGAACTTTAAGTGTGGCCCAGGGATCTCATACACTTTGGTAAATGTTTTGCCGTCAGGTTTCACATGAAATGAGTCTATTTCCCCCAAGTCTCCACTTTGAGCAGAGCTGGTCATTTTTATAACAATTTTTACATCTGCGCTTGAACCTAGCAGAGCAAATGCTGTCACTCTAATTTTGGAATAATTTGCTGTGTTGGCATCAAAAGTTTTAGTCAGTCCTGTAGAAACAATGTAAAGTTCCTCCAGGAGTTTATCCGTCATCACATGGTCATATTTGGCAAAATATAAAAACTTGCCGAGCGGTGCCTAAGCCCACTCTTTTTAACCGGCCCTCCAATTCCAAAAATCAGTTATCCTTTCCTTTCTCCAGACAACCACTCTTTCAACCGTTCCTGTAATTCCAGTATATCTCTTGACCGGATCTCAGATTGGCATCGTACTTCTACAATACTCGTCCCGTCTGTTATACATGCATAGGAGTTGTCGAATTACCCAAATGGGTTCATCAAGAGATTGTAGCTCAATATTCCTTAAATCGTCTAATAAAGCACAAACTAAAAAGACTCTGGTGAGAATCTCCTTTCTCATTAATCCTCATGTTGCAGATTGCTAGCAAATATCTGCGAGCTTTTCAACTATTGCATTTTTATTTTCTAAATCACTAACTCGTCAGCCTGGATTCTGATTTCCATAAAATTGTTGACACTTTCATCCGTGAAGGATATCCCTTCTTTTTCTAGCAATTCTTTCTTCCTGTCGCTACCATAGAAGTATCCTCCTACCTTCCCATCAGACATCACTACTCTGTGACATGGCACTTTAATTGGGTTCGGATTCCTGCCAAGTATTCTCCCTACCTGCCTTGAGGCTAAAGGATTCCCAAGAGCTTTTGCGAGATCTCCATAGGTAGATACCTTTCCTGCGGGTATTTTTAGTAATAGATCGTAGACATCTGTGTCTTTTATCGTATTTTGGCTCGCGTTTTCATTATCATAAAACAAATTTCTGTCACTACTTTTTCTCATACGCAATGATATCATGATAGCAGTATATAAATCTATACAGTTCTGCTATCTTGATAGCATAGCTATAAATACTCGTTTAAGAGAAACATATTGTTGAAACATACTCTGATCATTAGAGGATTTGATGATGAAGTTCATGATGAGCTAGGAAAGATAGCGAATCAAAGAGGAGTTTCAATAAATTCAATAGTGAAAGATGCAGTGGACAAATGGTTAAAAAAACAGCAATCACAAGTACCTAGAAAACACGATCTAATAATATACTCAGATGATGACTCTATGATGCGCATTTTAAGGTCGATGGATAGGCTTGCAAAGGAAGGTAGCTTGTTTAGATGTTTCTTTGGACCACCACACAGTCCTACATCGGAACTTCTAGTTAAACTTAGCTGGTATGATGGAACAGTTGCACCATACTACTATTCCAATCAAAAATCTAAAGATGTACAACAAATCCAAAGATATAAAAATATTATGATATATTGTACAAAAGTGATAGAAAATGTCGTTAAAAATGCTTCCAACAGGCATGTGTGTTGTTTAGATTTTCTAATGAACGATGTTAAAAAATCTTCTCTAAGAGATACTCTTGATATAGAGAAAGCGTATAATGACAACAGAATAGATGGGTTGATGTACTGTGCGTACAAGACCGACAATTTATTAAATTCAGAAATAAAACACCTTGTAGAACTATTCGAAATACATGATCAAATCTTTGTATTAAACGAAGGTAAGGTATACAAACTTCATTTAACCAAAGAAAATGTTCACAAGTTACTACTAAGTTAAAAGAAAGACATGAACAGGGCTTCTAGTGTCGGAATATGGTACATGAAATAAGGCATATGAGCATCAGGTCTCAAGGATTCGTATATTGGGCAAGCGGTCGATTGACCTGAAAGGCGAAGCATACAATAACATGTTTAATGTTTTACGGTCGAAGGTTTATGAGACGAGACCCGAGAGTCCCATCATTAGTATTTTGTTTGACATCTTAACCCACAGAACTCATGCTAGTCTATAAGCATTATTAAATAAATGAAAGCATTACACTTGGACTGAACTCATTTTCTAACTTTCCACTTTCTCCAATCATCATGTCGATCCTTACAATCGAATTGTACCATGAATATTGCTGTCAAGCCAATTATCACAATAACGGCAATCGTTATCAAGATTATACTTCGCTTCTTCATACTCGTATCGTTGGTAACCAGTATCCACCAGGACCGATCTGTCTATACCCAATAAGAATAAGGTCTTCGCTGAGGAAGAAGGACCAGTGAATAGCAAACGCGATCAGGAACAAGTTACAATTGAGTAAGCACAGAAGTTATTGAGGGAAGCCTTTAGGGAATTTTCATTCGAAATCACACGAACGTCCACATCCTTATTGCCGGGGATTGCAAATATCGGCACTGGATAATGAACGTAGGGCTCGTAAAACTGAGAATAATATTCACTAGCTTCTCCGAGTTTCTATACTATATCCCCAAGATGATAAATGAAGGGAGGGTTCTTAAGGATTCGTGCGATCAAAATCAGATTCCATCGCAGCTTCAACTATGTGTTGGACCATTGGACTTTTTGTTCCGCCAGTATCACAAACAATAGGGAGGTAATGTTTCCTGAATTTTCTATTCTGATTATTTGCTCTCGATATCACTTTATCGACGGTAAATGATACGATGCAGTTCCAGTAGGGGGCAATGCGTGAAACTATTCTTATTTGGTATGGGAAGGGTAACCGACGCCATTTTCTTCTTGCCTAACCTTGGTACGATTAGAACTAAATTCTAATGCTTGATAATTCGAAATGGTTCAAACATTTCCTTTTCCAGTGTGTGGTGATAATCATACCACAGTGGTAACAGCAATAATTGCCGGTATATAAATAGGTTAAGCCATCTAACACGGACATAATCTTAAATGATAGAATTATGATATCTGGTGTATGAGCATCACACAGACGACGATGATATCTGGTTGCTTGGCCATACTTGTTTTCATTGCTGTAATCGTCACAGCTAACGCACTAAACCTGGGGTCTTTAACCGGATCGTCTCCTCTAGCCGAACAGCAAAAGACTGATTCTGCATTGCGTAATATAATAGCATCTAGTCTTAACTATATTCATACAGCTGATGAGAGTAGAGCATCACTAACAGTCCCGCTCCACGGTGTACAGCTGGGCACAAATCAATTCATTTTACTTTATGATTCGACGCCCTACGCAGTCAAGGGTCATATAGCATTAAGTATACCATGTGACGCCAGGAATCCTCAAGCGCCCCTATTTCATATCTTAGTCGGCAGAGCCCCTGATCTGGCTCCAGCCGCAGTCGGCTATCTTTCTCAAATATCTAACCCACCAGACACGTGCGTATATCATTCACAATTCGGATTCGGCGATCCTGTCACAGACATAATCCTAAAGAATGTATCAAACAGAACTCTTACTCTTAGCGGACCTCATTCCGTTACTATCACTACTCATGAAGCATATATACCAGCAGCGCCGTCAGTAGAGGAATTGCAGATGTTAAAAATGTCACAAGCAAACGCTACAAAATGAGCGACTTGTAACGTAAAGGCGTACAGGAATCACTCTCCTAGCTGCGGGTGGTGGCGGTCGCAAGTGGCTATTAAAAGTGATTTCTATAAATTTTAGAAAAATATCGTCATAATCCCTTATTCTTTCAGATGAACGGAGTTTTCTATGTCATTAACATCTTTTTACAAGACCCAATTCCTTATTGTTATGCTCAAGAAACCCCCTACACTTTATTATGCGATGTATGCAGGCAAATAAGCAGGCAATATGAGAGGATATTCTGTTCCAAATATGTTGCTAACATTGATTTGTATTGAGCAGCTAATTATCACGATTTTCGAATGTGGACACAGCCTTATAATCCGTCGACTATTGAATTATTGTCGGTGAATGGCCGAAAGGATTGGCTACTTTTATAACTGCATGCATGTAATTTGTCTGTCCATTTATGAAAGTCGTTCGATCTATTGAGTTAATGAGCAGATTTCTCCTAACTACATTGCTTCTGAGTATGCTGGCTCATGTTTTTCTGCATATTGCCTATGGTCAAGATGGCACAAATAGTACCGAAAGTTGGATAAATAGGGAAAATAACATAAAAATTCTATTTAGCACGACCCCAGCGGCGCTCACTAAAGGTACACCATCTGTGCTGAGGTTTACTGTCCAAAATTTGGAGACAGGTGATCCTGTAACGAACTTATTAGCACGAGTCGCAATATTTGGAGGGCCTAGTAACGAGGAAACGACATTTCTATTGACAAATATATCTGCGCCTGATGGTCGATTCTCTGTCAATGTCGTTTTTCCCAACACAGGATCATATCAAATTATTACAAGATTGATGTCGCAAATTCACGATGTTTCTTCTTTAGCATCGTTTACAGTTACCGTGTCTGCCATGCAATCTTCGAATATTTTTGGTGGAAATTACAACATTTGGGCTAGTCTGCTAATCGCAATAGCAGTTGGAGTTGCTTCCTTTTTGGTCCTAAAGAATACCATAAAGGCTGATAAGAGTCAGCGGAAGTAAGCTATGATATATTTAGCACAACAAACCAAGACCATAAAACGCGTTCATAATTCTACAAACAATCGGATGCTTACACGTTACTCAGACAGTAAACCAAGAAACTTTTTACCCATATTCAAGCTAGAAGAGAGTTTAATCTTAGTCAACATTTGATAAGCATTGAAAAACAGTAGCACTTCAGGGGTTCACAGTGACTTTTCTCACTCC
The DNA here is from genome assembly GCA_030038695.1 of Nitrososphaeraceae archaeon. Classification (GTDB taxonomy): domain Archaea; phylum Thermoproteota; class Nitrososphaeria; order Nitrososphaerales; family Nitrososphaeraceae; genus Nitrosopolaris. The sequence goes on along the minus strand of JASHSN010000277.1, from coordinate 9,621 downwards.
AAAGTGTATTCTTATTAGATCTTTCATGTAAAAAGAATTTGATACGACTCGGATATCGATTGCATTGGCATCTCATAGTTGTACTGCTACTCGCTAAACGGATAAGATTGGAGAGAATTTTATTTTATTACAAAAATTCCTATAAAATAAACAATGAACCTACTGAAGTCAATTGACTTGCCTCTATCAAAAAAAGTGAGGAGCAAGATGGTCATGTGCCTTCTGGAAATGTATAACTTGTAGGTACTGTGGATGGCTGAGAACCATAAACTATTGCAATTTCATCATGTGCATTTAGCTTGATATCTCTGTAATTTGTTCCGTCTGGCACTTTAGTTCCGTTGACGTATACGTTTAGAGGATTATTAACCCCGGCCACATAGTTAAATATTTGATCATTGCTCAGTTTCTTCCCCCATATATCGAAGAATTGACCTAATGTAAAGTCTTTGTGCATTGGTGCTTCGATGTGTACTATCCCTGATTCATCATGAGTATGCAGCCAATAAAAGCAGTTACTGGGTATCCCTACTTGAGATGGCACTAGAAAATATACACCGTTAATGATGATATCCAAATGAGCATGTATGTGGAAGACGGCTTGTTCCATCGGGTTACACCCTATTCCATCTATTGTTAATGCAGCAGCATGATCCCTGGCATAATATGTCGCAATACTGCCAACAATCGCGATTAGAGCGCCTGCGGCAATTACTGCAATCAATTTGTTAGAGATCTTAAAAGGTTTTTTGACAGCTTTAATCACGTTATTCTTATTCACGGTAGTATGTGTGCTCCGAGTATGTTGTTCTAAGCGCTTTCTGGAATGGAACGATTTTCCACAGACATCACATCCTACTCTCTTGTCTACCATGTGTCATCTATAACAGCAAGTGTATTAATTCATGATAGCTTACAGTTATAAGATACACTTCTAAAATTTGTTACAGAAACAAACTTCTTTAAAGAAGGATGGTTTGAATCGCCAAGTACCGAGCTATAAATCCATCATCTATTTTTCACCAAAATACAACGCCGAATCTAGTGGACTAATTGTTATATCGGATTTACCCATGTGAATTCCTCTTAAATGTTTCTGATTTCATATCCTACAACTTTGAATCCGTGTATCCCCAAGAACTTTTTCTTTCATAACGCAATAAAGAATTAGGCAAATGACTGGATTTCCTTTGGCGAAATACTAGGTACATTTCCTCATCAAAAATAAAAGAAAAAAAGCTAAAAACCTAGTTATAACCGAGTCCAACGAATTTCGTATAAAGAATATCTCTGCAATGTGGGTAACATGTGCTTGTACGGTTCAAAACACTGCTTAGTTTCGCTAAAATTATGTCCTTATAAAAAATAATGGCAGCGCATTCCTTGTATTGCTGATCTCAGTTGATATCAACAATGTCTGATGGGCTATGATGTGTAGGCCACATCCAACTTGAATTAACGCCGCTGTTCGTGTGATGGGGATGGTGACTGCCAGATGATCCGTACTGTGCGGAGCTGAAGCCCCCATGGTCGTCACTGCCAGTAGTACTATTCGAATTATCACCGTTGAAATCAGCGATCATATCTGTTGAGCTATGAGAGTGGTGCGGGTGACTCCATCCATACTGTGCGGAGCTGAAGCCGCCGTCGTCATAACGCGTCAAATTAGTTGGTGTATGGGTAAAGCTGCTAGCCCAGCTATCATTGTTACCCATGGGTCGCATGTGTTGTGTGTGAGTATTAGAAGCTGCGAAAGTGGTTGTTGCCCCAATCATCAGTGCCGTCGTTGCTGCTGCCGCCATTAAGACAAAGATAGACAGTTTTCTTGCAATTGTATTCATGCCCCTCAGAATAGAAATAATCTTTATACGAAATTCGTTTAACTCTATTATAACTCTTTAATGAATAAGTGTAATATCAGATGACGCAATTACGAAAAAGACAATGATGCAAGTTTTCGATTATGAAATAGCTAGAAGATAGGTAGCGCCTACTCCCCTTCTAACCGGTTGAGGAACAGAAAATGTTCTCTATATTTTGAATGAGCCATCATATTGCGTACACAGCAACTAATTGTTGCAATTACACACATAGGTAACAATTTTGGTACACAGATAGGTAGCAACAACTAATAGTAGGAAAGCATACCTCTTTATATTATTCTGACATATACCATACAATGTCGTCTTCAATACCGGATGATATTAATTCAAGTCCCGATGCAACAGCGACTGTAGATCCCTCGACACAAAAGACTATCGATACGATAAGAGAAGTCGCAAGTAATATTCGAGAAGCATCTGCAAGGATGAGAGATGTCGTGCGAGCTGTACATCAGAGCGGCGCGATTGATGAACTAGCAACAGCTGTCCATGAAGCGGTGGTCGCAGCAAGAGATACCACAAAGGAAATTAATGAAACGGCTAAAGAGCTGAAAGAACGTGGCGTGATTAAGGATACTGCTGTCAACGTGGAGAAAACAGTTGTGGCAGCACGCGGGATAGGTGAAACGGTGAAGGATACAGTGCAACAGATAGGCGAATCGGCTCCTCTAACAAGTGAAGCAGCCAAACTAAAATCCAAGAAGAGTCATAAGTAGAATATCCTCTAACATTGATGATAAAAGGTGCCGAATTCGGACAGGCGCCCTGGCCAGGGCCTGTCATAATTGTATTCCATTGTATCTTGCCAAACGGACAACCTAATGATATCTGACAAACGACGGTCATGGTGCTGTACTAGAAGCAGATAATCAGCAGTTCTGATAGTCGCTCTGAACGAGCCCTATGTGCAGATAGGATCAGGATGGTCTGATGGCGGTGATGGCGGTGATGGAGTCTTGAGACGACGACGTATAGCGGTTGCGCTCTCAGGAGTAAACACTCGGATGCAGTTAAAATGAGCTTATAAATGGCAGAATCCTTTGTTAACATGCCCTTGGGTAATTCCAACCAATATGACGGGCAATACCATGGCTAGAAATTGCGAACATTATTCATGACCCTATCGAAATTAGAGAGAACAGGCAGGAAAAGAATTAATCCTAGGAAGTAGTACCGATATTATTGGCTAGCGGCGTAAGCAACAACAGCAAAACCATTACAAGTGATGAATATTTTCAGAACTTTTGTGTAGAAATACTCACTAGACATTATTTTATAAGATCTGCGGCAGTAGCCGATCATGTTGGTCATCTAATGGCAACTGCATGCAGACGTGGGTTAGCTCCTTTGATGACACAGGAAGAATCTTCAAGGGCAGCGGCCCAGGCAGCTATACGCGCAGCCACACGTAACAAATTCAAATCAAAGATAGGGGAACTGAAGTTCTCGCTCAGTAGATATGAAAAGTTGGTAAGGGCAACCATCCCGATTAAGAATGGTGAAAAGACTAAATTTTTGTTATTATTGACATTTGATAGTGAGGCAGAAGCCGATTCAATTATTCTAAAGAGAATCCTGCCTTGCGTAGCTGAAAATCAAGATTACTTTTTACAGTAGTCCTCAGGCATCTGCGCGTGTATTGTTAGACTACGTCAAAAGATCCAATTGTTTTATTTTTGATTCTTATCTGCGTTCGAACTTCCAACCATGAGAAATCTGAAAGGTATCTTAGTAATATTCATTCAACATACTTAAGAAATGACAAAAATTATAAAGATCATGAATAATTATATCATTTCAATTAGTTTTTAGAATAGCATTGTCAATTATACAATTCTAAAAATTAATTGTTTTCCACTATACAAAAAATCCTGACAATCAATCTTTAGACTACTTATCAGGTTGGCTCCCACGACATAACAAGCCTTTCCGTGGCGGCGTCCGAGGTGATAAAGGCTATAGTCATAACGTTTAGGTGTGACTTTTGCCCTATAGCGTTTAGGTGTGACTTCATCCTTGTTTACTATACCGATTGTGACAGTTTTATTTCTAATGCTAATTACCAATATTCCTGCAGTACTTTCTGAGGAAGTTATTACAATAATTCCGTGTTCAAGCAATCACAATAATGCTAAATTTTTCGATATGCCTTCTTATTTCATACAAAAAGGACAACAAATACGTTGGTATAACACTGGATGATATAAATCATAGAATAGTTATAACAAAATCTGGTGGAAAGGGGATTTTCTCTAATTCTGGCATAATAAAACCAAATGGTTCATTCCAATATAGGTTTGAAAATGATGGTAGTTACAATTTTTCCTCTCCCATATATCCTTGGATGCAAGGAAATGTTTCTGTTAACAACGACATCTCTTCAGTAACGAAGACTAATCCAAAGATCAATGTAGCAGTACAACTAACATGGGCTCCATCTGTACCAAAGGTTGGACAAATCACCCACTTTAAAATTATTTTTATTGACATAGAGACCGACAAAAATCATAACCACATAGACTATGTATTTTCAATTGATACACCTAAGAATAAGACATCATATCAACAAACGCTTCATTCGTCATGGGGTGTTGAATCTGCCGCTTACAAGTTTGATGCAGCAGGAATCTTTAAACCTAGAGTAACTATTGATGCCATACTCTTTCAACCGATCGAACCAGTTGAAGATGATTTCAAAATATCGGTAAAATCTTGATTTATGTTGTGCTGCACTTAATAGGTTATATTCTCTTGCACCCTGGAAGAAGCAGGTAGAATTAAGTCGTTTTAAGCCAACAGTAAATCTCACACTAAATCCATGTTGGATTTTCCTTCCTAATCAATTCTGTTTTTAGTACCGATACGTATGCAGGAAAGGATGGTGGAATTTTCCTTCTTCTACCTCTCTATGCAGAAGATGGCTATGGGGGAGGGCCTATGGAGTATAATCATAAAACCTCCATAGTCAGTCAGTCATACTAACCATAAGATTAAAAAAGAGGTCTAGAGTTTTGTACGTTCACTGGATCCAGAATAAAAAGGTGGGATATTCTCCCTATCAGAGTACGTTAGTTTGTTGCTCTGATAGAGTTGGTTTCCAAGAAATGTTATGCCACTTCTTAATGTTACTTTGTCCGAGTATTTGCTGTTGCATCAACACTATATGTTACAGTAAACTTCGCTCCACTTAACGTATGGAATGCTACAGCGGTTCCTACAAAAGGTGCAGTTCCTGATGGTACTGGGTTTCCTGGAGGCATAAATTGGCTTGGCTTAATTAGGGTTATCGCAACAGCACCTGAGGGAGGGGTAGAAATAAGTGGCACCCCATGAGCATCGTCGGCCGAGGTGAGGTTCTTGTAACCATGTAGGACTACCAATTCCACTGGCTTTGAAGCAGTCCATGTGACTGTCCCTACCCACAGCTTTCCATCAGACCGTGGCGGAAGAACCATTACTAGCTGATGTCCCTGGTGTCCTGGAAGCGGGTCTTGCGATGAGGTTGCTGTGTTTTGAAGCGTCACATGTGATGAGGATTGAAGTGGGTTGGACGATGCAGCAGAAGCTGATGATACCATAAAGTTGGTATTGCCAAAAAATAACCCAACAAAGATGGTCGCAACCACAGCTGTTGTCAATATTCCCAAGCGTTTTTTCATTGGAATAAAAGAATTCATAACAAGTATAAAAAGTCACCCTGTCAAAGTAGTATAGCTGTCCCACAATGTCCCACAGGTCGTACTAACACATTTATTTCTCAAGTATGCAATTGCAATTAAAAGCAATTAAGAGTGAAAAAACGCAGGTATAGTACAGTGTTAAGACGTCGTGGATGATGTCATGTGACTTGTTTTTGTTGTATAGATGATACGTACTAACATGCACTTATAATAGGAATTGAAATCTGCCAATATAGACGTCACTGAAACGGGTAATGTAGGGCTAATCATCTATCTCTCTCCCCTTAGTGTATGGGTATACATGGTCGACCTTAAACCATTACCAATTACAGCTTTGAAAGGGCTTCCTCTTAGACGAATCACCGAAAATTTAAAACATTCGCAATCCCTGCTTATCAGTCGGCATTGCGATCAAACGGACATATGGAAAATACAACAAAGGAGGGCAATGAATTTGAACCAGGCATAAATGAACCTCAGGAAGAAGTACCAATAGTTGACGACGAACAGCTTAGGGCATTGCCAGGAAATGAAGAAGAAGAAAAAGAAGAAATATTGATGCCTTTTACTACTGCTGCCAAAATCACAAAACCTAAAGTGTCAACAAGACGATTAGATCATAGTTCTCTAATGGTAAATATTCTTCACGAAAGAGACTATGTTTATGATGTGTTATTTTTCCTACTGCATCTGATTTGTTGGCCAAAGCTAATGCTACTTACGCTACAGTAACATAGATTTGTATTGTTCGATTTGTATGCACAAACAATATAAATATTGATTGCATTAGAAGAATATTTTTTGTGGAAATAGTAGTACTAATTGATACGGAGTGTTGATCGATACTGCGTCTGCTAGAACTTTCGCAAAAGACGAGACGACTGAATAAAAGAAGTAAAAGAACTACTGCCATTAAAGTGCAAACACTGTAGCTACGTTCAACAATTAATCCTAGCGCAAGAGCGTAGACTGAGACACATCTGGATTATCTACTCTTTGGTCGTAAACTGTTATTCGTGTGACATGATTTTACATGTTGTTCTTCACTATCCGGTCCACGGATAGGAGAGTGATCAGTTGCGCTGAGGTACACTGAAGCCATCAGGGGGGAATGTTCTAGAGGTTTCCAAAACAATACCAAATGAGTCATCAGGGGACGGCAGCCAATTGGACTTTTTGTCTTTTGCAGGACTCTGGTGTTGTACATATATGTCAATTGAGCCATCTGTATTCTTCTTAACCGAGAAAGAATTTGTGCTGTTATAGCGCAAACCATTTTTATCGTATGATGTAATAGTCCAATTTTGCGGAGGGATTGTTTGTTTGAAGTGAATTTTATAGTTGTTAGCCCCAGTTAAAGGGTTTCCTGAACCATCGTCATTCATGATAAAATGTATATTGGTAGAAGATGGGGAGTTTATTCCTGGACCGGAAGAAGGCGCAAATACATGCTGAAAAGTGCTTGTTGATCCCATCGCCAGTGTTAAAGCAGCTATGGCCCATAATCCTATCATTTTTTGCATATATAATCCATCAGAGGTCCAGCTTATATTCTAACACGGATACACTAGGACCACACCGAAGACTACACGATGAATTGAGAAGAGATTTTGTGTGATCTTGGGGTAGCAGCTGGCATAAGTATAACCTATTAGCATAATCGATTGGCTAGTGGAAAATTGCCACTAAAAACAGTATTGATTCAACAACCACCATCTTGGTTATTAAAAGCTCTAATAAATTTACAAACTGCAGGCCATTCTTGATTTCTACACCATTAAGATAATAATGTGTTTAATAACCATGAACAAGTCAAAATTTCCATATGTATTTTGAAGATTTGTACATTTTCAAGAATCAGACTCACCAAAGTGGTGTGGTGAATGTTCACCACGAACGAAAAGCAAAGAACAATTCACTATAATTATGTTTTTTTAAATTTAATACTCAAATTTTGTACTTTGATGATTAATAACGGATCCAGAGAGATGAGAAAAAATGGGATGTGTAAAATGTTTGTCAATGCTTCATTACTCGACCAGTGGAATGCTTTGTCGTTCTTGTGGTCGATTAGAACCACATAACCATAGCAAGAAACTTCATTGTGTAAAATGTTTTGCGCCGCTTGATGATATTGAAAAATGTGATTTATGGTGTAAAACTTGTCTAGTAGGCATTAGGAGCAAGTAACACATAAAGAGGTTGTGCAGCTTATCGCGTACGTGTATTAGCAGTAGTACACTGTTGTGATACAATGGTACTTCAATACTAGGATATCAGGATTTTCTCTTAATATCAATGTGAGTGTTGTAAGCAACGCGCGACAGGATCTTCCGTAAAGACTGGATAACAGACAAGTGAGTTTAAATTAACAGACAAGATCAGGGGATAGGAGTTTTTTTTCTACTTCACCATTTGACAAAGTTGACACGTATAATTATATTGAAAAGCTCCGTGACCCTTCACATGTTAGGGCATTAACTCTTACAGAACTACATGAGATGTTCAAAAGGATAGGTTTGACAATAATAAACACCGATTCGTATGGAGTTGAGATGGAATTAGAGAGACTATTGCAGGCTTCATTTCCTAATCCTGGGGACAAAGACAAAATTCGTCGGTTGTTCATTGAAGATATACAAAACAACACGCTTGGGGTAAACAGTCATTACGTAGGAAGACAGATTCATTTCACCTATCCTACTTCAATGATTATAGCACAAAAACCTTGACCTGCAACCGCAATATCTTTTTCTACCATCGTCAATTAAGCTTTAGATATTCTTAGTAGGTGAAAGCTAATCAAGAATGCCTGAGCTACAGCCAGCTGTGCGTATTGTTGTCGCTGTTGTGAATCCCGAGATAGCTGCCAGAATCGGAATTACAGGGTATCTTCATCATTATAGATATGGTTGCCAAGATGTATTTCCATCTATCTGTACTTCGTCGTTTGGTCCTATCCGATCAGTTTTCGCTGTGCATTCGTATACATGCTAAAGGAAGAGATACTTTTCGACTACCAACAGCAACAGCAGCAACTACGTCACCAACTGGGTCAACAAATTATCATGATTTCTATATTTCTGTAAGAACACAAGCATAATCCAGTCATTGAGACAACATTAAACACTATACATTGAAATGCCATAAAGTCGACTAATTACTATTGGTAAGCTTTTTGTAGCCTGTTTCAAAAAACAAATGACTAGATACGCATCCCTATTGTGTCTAAATTAATTATCAGTCAGAGAAAACAATCTTAATCTTGAGGTTCACTCAGAATTAATATGAACATTAATAATGTTACCGTTATAATCAAATTCCTCTCCCAAACTGATCCGTGCCTAGGAGAAATAATTAGATCAGTTGGAGATTTTTCAATCAAGATTCGCAAAGATCCGTTTTCAGCATTGATTGAATCAATAATGTATCAACAGCTTGCTGGAAGTGCAGCCAGAGTTATTTATAGCAGATTTATCAAATATTATAATAACAACAATAACTCTCGACCATTCTTGCCTGAACAGGTACTTTCAACTCCTAATTCAGTACTTAGATCATCAATTGGGTTATCAAATAAAAAAATAGAATACATAAAGGACCTGTCTGCAAAAGTTATGCAAAGAAAACTAGATGTATCAACATTGCATAAACTATCAGATGAGGAGATCATTGCTCAGCTAATACAAGTAAAAGGAATTGGAAGATGGACGGCAGAAATGTTTTTGATATTTTGCCTTGGAAGATTAGATGTCTTACCGGTTACAGATTTAGGTATAAGAAAAGCCATGCAGAAAATATATTCTCTTTCAGAGCTTCCAAAACCAACAGAAATGTTATCTATCACTCAACCGTGGAAGCCTTATAGAACTGTAGCCAGGTGGTATCTGTGGAAATCACTTTCAAAGTTCGATCCTATCGGTTAGCTTATGTCCTTTTTTGCTCAGGTCTATAATTTCGGAAGCTTGGATTCCTGAAGTCCTAGTATGGTAGAATTTAAATCAGTTTTGAAGGAGAATTGTAGAGTATTCAAGTTTAGGTGACTGTTAAACCAGGCT
>JASHSN010000276.1 GCA_030038695.1 Nitrososphaeraceae archaeon | reverse complement strand
GAATACGTTGTAGATTCTAATAAAATAACATCAATCTGCACCTAGGAATTTCAGCGCCCGTTTCCCATCTTCTGTAATGGAAACAATATGATGAGTTGCAATTTTACTCTCGGTTATAAACCTCCAACTTCGCAACGGTGCTATCAGATTCTTATTCAAAGACATATAGGCGGCTTGGTCACTGTATTCTTCCTTTGTCCTTCTCATTGCAGTTATTCTTTTTTCATCCACATGAATAAGACCAGCTTTTATTGCTAAATCTTTTAGCTCGCGTTTAGTGATGTTGCCGTCGGCTTTTTGGTTTATTATATCTAAACATCTTATCAATTTCTCATTAGGAAGCTCAATTTTGTATTCCGGCATAGGAAGAATCTGTTTAACGCCCTCTGTTTCTTGCCTGTCCTCTTTCAATAATGAGCTATTGTATCTTTCTGGAACTACGTAGTACGGTTTTATATTGGCGACATCCTTGAACATCATGCATGCCATCATCGAAGCAATAGCCTGAATTTTACTTCCCACGGACACATTCACTAGGATAGAATTATCTTTTTCTTTCAGAATTATCGTTCTCAATACTCTCAAGACATCAAAAAGATCGATTCTGTCTGCTTGTTCTTGCAAACACTCTATTCTACCCGCTTTCAATTTAGCTTGAATTAATTTGACGAACTTATCTCCTTCATCCTCTTTGCGCTTATCATGAGTAATAAGCCATACCCTATCAGCTTTCATATCAATAGCAGGTACAACTATTCGATCGACTTCAAAGCCCACAGGAGCTATATGAATTCGTAGAACTTGAAGCGTCGTCATTCTATTCACTTTTATTTATTAAGTCTACTTAGTGATTTACCTCAGATTACATGGGATTATATACTTATCTATTTCATATTATAAAAAGGGAAAGGAGATTGAAACTAGCTACCTTATGTTATAATACAATGGCTTCAGAGGCTAGACAACCAGAATCTGAGGATGAATCAATAGATCGTCCTGATTCCTATGATACAATCATCAGATATTATGATCGGGATAGCATTATACATTTATGTGAAAATTGTGACTTTCAGGCGTTGCTGTGAAGTATATTCGTAAATCCATCCAGATTTACAGTTCTCTGAGATAAAATATTAATTTGTAATTAGTTGGACACTAATTCGTGCCTTTTAGTCTACTTAAGGCGATAAAAAGTACTCATAGAAATCCTATTAATAGAATTTTGCATCTTGTAGGAATACCCATCTATGCTACTGGAATCATGTTAATATTGGATTATTTCCTCGGTATGAGTACTAATCTAATCACTGGGATAGATCTATGGTTAATAGCAATTTGTTTGTTCTTGGCTGGTCATAAAATAGAAGGAAATTTAAAAGCAATGACATTGATCATAATTTTCAAGTATTTGAAATCAAGGAAAGTGATATTGACTAGTGGTTAGGCTCATTTTGACAGGAACGAATAACTTATACCATGAGTTCATCTAACCTAACCAAGGTTTTACGTTCTCATATTGTATCCTCTGGACTAATCTCACAACTTCCAAACAAGGTCGGCATTAAAACCTCTCCACAGGCCGACAGGCAGCTAATGAATAACGGAGTTCTCTAGACCCCCTTGTGAGTATATATGGCCCGCCACTACAGTGTAGTGATAAGTTGGAGCTAACGACACCGATACCATCAACTGGTGAAATGACAACAGCAGTTGATGACCCGATAAAACGAATGATATGGTCTCTTGCAGATGATAATAGGAACAGATATCCTCGACGATTCAAGCGGTTCCTTTCCTTTCTGGGACTCAAAAATAGAAGAAACAGAAGAGGCCTTTCGCCTAGCCGCCATTAACTTCATAAAAATGGTGAAAGAAAATCCCGAGTCGGTTGAGGATAGGCTCAGGGATTTCATAACTTACCAAGAACAGAAAGGAGAGATCAAGCGAATCACCCTCTCCTTAAGCAATCTTTTAGACTATAGACACCGAGCTAATAAAGGTGCTTAGAATCAAAGCCAAGCCTATTAAAATAGACGCTATTATACGTCTTCTCATATAACAAAATGCTATTGCTGTCTAGTATAAAATATTTCTCCTGTCTTGTCAATCCCCACTATATAATGCCGAGGCCTAATTGTCTCTCGATTATGATTATAGTTTGACCCAGCAGATTACTTCACTCCAGGTTCAGCATCACACACACGTAGTTTCCTTCTTTACGAAAGAACAGATAGGGAGATAACTCCGTCCAGTCGTATAAACATGTATTGGGAATATCCTCTTGTTGATGACGATATACTTGTCTGACGAATTCCAAATAATCTATATTCTTTACATTCTACTTTGAAATTGCATTATCAAAGGGTCTTAGGTAGCTTGGGTATGATGTCAGTTTTACTATTGATATTTACTGTATCAACGGGTTTCGTATCTAGTGGATATCAGAAAGCATATGCGGTAGAAGACTTTCCAACTTCAGACTTACTGAGTCCAAAGATTAGAGAGTGGATAAATAATCAGATGAGAGAAGACCTGATTCCGCCATCTAGTTCCTCTGGTCCTATTCAACAAATCCAATCGATCAAGCCGACCTTGAGTGGCTTTCCCCATCAGACTGGCGAGTCGGTTACAAATATAGGGTTAAGTCCAAGTCCATGTCGTGTTCAGATTGACATTACATGTAATGGTTTCTCGAATATAGTGATACCTGGAATTGGAGAACTAAGTGCGTCCGCATTGGTCATCCCATTCCCAGGTCAGCCTCAGATGCATCTTCCCCCCACACCTGTTCTTCTCTTAGTAATAGGAGTTTTGCTTGTCTTCTTACCATCTTTATTCGGTCCGTCCACTCGTACAATTGATATACCAGGCATTGGGTCTGGCGAGGCAACAGTCCAAGTATCTTAGATCATCTCCCAAACAGTATTTCTCATGTACCAGCGATTACATGGGTACTAGTATCACCCATTGGATGGGTACTACCAGTTGGAAAGTATATAGCTAAGGATCATTATACAAACGTATTATGAAAAGTGATAGGAGCCCAAAAGTGAAAAGGCGTTCGACACGTCATATCTCGGAGATAACATAACGCCAGGAATATCGGAGATAACGTATGGAAAATGGAAGGCGACGTCCGAGATGTGATATCGATAGGGAAGTTAGTTAGGAAATCTGACGGTCCTCAAGAGATAGAGCTGATAATGGAGATTATGATGAAATATGGAGTTGATGGGAGAGAAAATGACTGCTAGAACTCTACACTTTGAGAATGCTATCCTAGATCTGTTCGAGAAGAATAGAATCACCATCCAGGATGCCAAGATTGTATTATGGACTCTTCTAACCGCTATTTACGAAGATGAATTGATCGAAGAACCACAGCGCCGAGAGACTATTATTTCGAACATTGAGAGACAGAAGTAACAGCTTCTTGTTAATATTTTGGGCCCGAGATGAGATGAGGGTGAAGGTGGATAGGAAGCTAGCGATGTTCAACAGGAACACATTCTTGTATACCGATACATCAATAGCTTATGCCGTTGAAGATGCTGCTGATGTCGAATCGGATTATTTTATGGTTATCTTGTAAGCCTTAGCATGCTTATCATAGTCTCTATCCATAATTACACCGATGTCTGCAAGGTTGGGAATTACTTCGGTTAGCCGATGACATAACTTTCTGCTTCAATCCCGT
>JASHSN010000275.1 GCA_030038695.1 Nitrososphaeraceae archaeon | reverse complement strand
ACATTTTTCAAGGTATATGTATATATATTTGCCAACTTTGTCCTATTCAATCTCCCAGTAAGTAGTGTTCATATAATTCATAAAGGACATCACTTAAACGCGTTCCGGACCTATCGTCGATCAATAATGCTATCGATAATGTTATTATGAGCACTTAATGCTATTGACTCATTCGGCGCGCGGATGAATTAATACGTAGCATATACTCAAAAACAACATTAGCTGTGCAAATACGTAAAAAACTAATGAGAAGTAGGTTCTAACGGGCACGATTTACAAGTCGGTTTTGCTGTGCTAGAAAATTTCTTCATCACCAATAGATCACAGAAAGTCCGCCTTATCTTATTTCAAAGTTACTCAAGATAACAAATGCACTTTTTAACAGAGGGTGAACTTTCTTATAAGGTTCAGGCAATAAAGGAGTCAAATTGACATATTATGATAATCTTTGCACTCTTCATAGCCCAGAATTCTTTAGACTTCTTCACGAAATACGGACTCTTGGGTCTTTTCTTGAATGGTATGTTCTCCTCCTTTCTTCCCATCCCAACTGAACTTACGACGGCTGCATTAATAGCAACAGGAGAAAACGAATACAGAGTATTTGTTGTTCTGACAGTCGGATCAATAATTGGTGGAATTATAGCATACTACCTCGGTTATACTGGAAACACACTCTCTCATCGAATGAGAAAGATAACAAGGATTGATGATAAGAAAAGTCAAAGGAGTTACGAATTATTATCAAAATATGGTTGGGCGTTAATCTTTATATCACCTTGGATCCCCGTTGGTGGGGATGTAATTCCCATAATAGCTGGAATTAAAAAATATGATTTGAAAAAATTCCTCCTTGCTATGGCAGTCGGAAAAACAATAAAGGCTGCGGCTATAGTTTACTTTCTTGCATTTATTATTGTGACATTTTTTCATTGAACAATTTGTGGGAAACGAAAAGCTCTATGCTTTACGTGATTTACAGCCGAACTAAAAGAACATTCAAAAATGAAATCTGTTCAGCGCTCTGAAGAGATCGTATGGGTTTGTCAGATAGAACACTGGCGCTGGCCTATCAAAACTCCTGAAATGCCTATCAGGCTGGCTCTGCCTACGGTGATTTTACCGATTGCAGGGGTGAAGGACGATGTTGTAGAATCGTCTGCAAGTTGAGTGTTTGGCCATCCCGATAAACCGTTAATATTACTTTCTCTCCAACTGACTTGTACTGTTCAATGTAAGAGATCAAGTCTTCCATGCGTTTTACTTGGTGACCGTCGACAGCAGTTATTACATCTCCTCCGTGTTTTTTGCCATACTGATCGGTCGAGCTACCGTGCAATCCTGCTCTATCTGCAGCTCCACCTTTTACTATCGAATCTACCAGTATTCCTTGAAAGTCTGGGTTCAATCCCCTAACGCTCGCAGCCAAATCTGAGGTAAGGGTAGCGCCGTTAAGCCCCAAGTATGGATGAGTGTAGTTACCCTTCTCGATCAAAACTGGAATAATGCGTTTTGCCGTGTCGGAGGGTATGGCCAATCCTATTCCTGAAAAGGCACCATTATCAGAGATGGTCGCTGTGTTTATACCAATAACTTGTCCTTCCATGTTTAATAAGGGCCCACCAGAATTTCCAGGATCAATCAAAGCATCGGTCTGAATAACGTCTGGAATAGAAAATCCTAAGTTAGCGTCTGGGAGCAATCTGCCTGTTTGACTCACTATTCCTGTTGTCATCGTATCGTCAAGTCCAAATGGATTTCCGATAGCTACGACTCGTTCTCCAACCTCTAGTGCCGATGAGTTTCCAAGTGGAAGCGGGGTTACAGGTTTTGTGAGGTTTCCGATGATCTTCAGGACTGCCAAATCATTGTAGACATCGGTTCCTACAACCTTTGCAGTGTATCTATTTCCATCTATGAAAGTGACATCTACCGTTTTTGCATTGTCTACCACATGATTGTTAGTTATAATATGGCCATTTGTATCATAAACAATCCCCGAACCTAATGCACTCGCATTTCCCTGAGGGTTTTGTGAATTCGCTGCAGGGATTATTCTAGTCACCTGAACGACAGAATTTTCCACTCGCTTAAAGAGTTGGTTGAGATAATGATCCTCACTTCCTAGGACTGCTAGTTTTTGGGCCCTAGTGTTATATTGAACTGTCATTAATAGTGATGTTGATAACACGATTAACGTCAAAGTCAATAGTAAGACAATATTTCTCCTCCTATGCATTAGCCTAGTAACAAAAAGATGCATCATATAGCAGTTACTATTCGTTCATGATTGTTTAGATATAATTTATAATTTATGCAGGTGATGGATAAACCCTCTGGTGACTTTTAGTTAGTTATACGACGATGCCGTCTGTCTTCGTTCATTTCTTCTTTTTTCGATGATTCTGACAGTGACAGAAGATATCCTAGCTACTTGATCAATGTCGTCGACTCGACAAATTTTTTGATCCCCAAGTGATCTAACTTTGCTGCCTTGCCTAATACACCCGCTTCCAAGCTTTGTTTGTATTTCTCAACCTTAGATGCTATTTTTTTGTTCTTTAGCCCTAGTATTTGACTAGCGAGAATACCTGCATTTTTCGCTCCATTAACCGCAACCGCGGCGACTGGCACGCCAGGTGGCATTTGCACTATGGACAAAAGCGAATCCAAACCGTGAAGACGTGATGATGTTCCCATTATAGGGACACCAATTACAGGAAGTGGAGTGATAGCTGCAACCATACCTGGTAAATGAGCGGCTCCGCCCGCACCTGCTATAATGACTTGAATTCCTCTTGCCTTTGCCGTCTTAGCATAATCGATCATTCTACTGACGGTTCTATGCGCTGAAACTATTCTTACCTCATTTTTAATCCCAAGTGAATTTAAAATCTCTGCAGCTTCCTTCATAATAACCAAATCCGAATCGCTGCCCATAATTATACCGACTAGGATTCCAGCTAATTTAGGTCACCTTTATTTTCTCTAAGCGGGCGCACTTTTATTATCTTATTAGCCGTATCTACCCGCGACAACGTCTCATGCATGGACTTTCCCAATAATGTGAGGTGTCCGAGTTTCCTTTTTGGTTCTGATATCTTCTTTCCATAGATATGAAGGGTCAGTTCAGGAAGCGATAGTAATTTTGTCACGCCACTTATAATATACGGTCCAACGTAATTCCGTGGTCCTAATATATTTATCATAGCGACTGCAGGGCACAATAGCCGTGGTTCTGATAAAGGTAGATCAAGTATAGCCCTTATATGCTGTTCAAACTGAGAAACCGAGCATGCTTCAATGGAATAATGGCCTGAGTTGTGTGGCCTTGGTGCGATCTCGTTTATCATTACTTTATCGTCATGAGTTACAAACATCTCTATTCCGAAAATGCCAGCCCCTTTAAGGGCAGAAAGTGCCTTCTCGGCCATTTTTCTAGCATCCTTTGCGACCCTCTCTGAGACACGGGCCGGCACGATCGTCAACTTCAATATATGGTCCTCATGTATATTTTCTGCAACAGGGAACGAAGTGATCTGACCGCTTCTATTTCTTGCAACCATGATTGATATCTCTTGTCTAAAGTTGACGAACTTTTCGACCATTAGCTGTCTTTCTTCTTCTTTTTCTCCTCCTCGTCCTCCTCCAGCGAACCGAGAGAATACTTTGGATATTTCGCGTTTAGATCTTATTAAATAGTTACCTCTGCCGTCATACGAATTTTCGCGGGCCTTCAACATAACTGGGAAACCAAAATCTTCACACAGATCGAACAATTCTTCCTCAGAATTCACGATTTCAAAACTAGGAACTTTTAATTTGTTTTTCTTTAAAAAAGATTTTTGTTTATATTTATCCTGAATAATGTGAAGCGTCTCAGGTGATGGATTAACCAAATTATGGTTTTTTGACGCTAGATCTATTAGAGCCTTAGAATTTGCAAGCTCTATTTCATATGTGATTACGTCCGATTTGGTGGCTAGCTTCCTGATAGCCTGCTCGTCGGTAAAATCGGCCACAATCAGCTCGTCTGATACAGAAGACGCAGGGCAGCAACTACAAGGGTCAAGAATGCAGATCTTCAAAGCCATTCGTTTGGCGTCAAGTGCGATCATCTTTCCTAGTTGTCCACCGCCTATGATACCTACAGATACCGGCTTTGTTACAGATAGTTCATCTAGTGGGCCAGACTCCAAATTGGGTGACATAGGCGCGATATGTAAATTAAAGGTATTTTAATTGCAGTCAATCCAAATTAAAATTAAGTTATTAAAAGTAGGGCAATATCAACCAGGACTTGTTTGCCTCTTCCTTGGGAGTAAGAAATGAAGTATGTATCGCAAGTAAGATATTATGTAAGGCTGAAGATAAAATTAGTAAAAGTCAAAATAGAGCCAAAAGTAGTTATTGATGATATCAATTGAAGCACCAACAGAAAGGACAACGATTCTACAAAGAGTTCTGCGATAAGGTAATATCTCTTGACCCAGCTATCAGATTTGCAGGAATCGTGGATGCGGAGGGAAAATTGTTGGGAATTTCTGAGCGCAAGGCTCTGATCCCGTTGTTGACTCCAGAACAGAGAGCGCAATATGCAATTACTGCTGCCACAAGACAGTTCACTCGACTCAGATGGGAACATCATTTGGGAAAAATCCATTACGCAAGTTCACACTATGCGAAGCTTATCAGGGCTACCATCCCCATTACAGACACGGAAAGTCAACTATGGTACGTACTAATTCTAACATTCGACGTGGCAAAAGGCAACGTTCATGAATTAATAACAAAGCGCATAATCCCTGTGGTTTCCGAAAACACGAGTCAACTTATAACGGAAATGAGGTAGAATACAATTCAAGTTCTTTCTAGAGCCATGGTGTGTCTAGCCTCCTACTGTTTCGCGGACATTCCACCATCTACAGTTATTACTGTTCCGGTTATCCATTTTGCATCATCCGAACATAGATAGACAACTGCACCTGAAATATCCTCAGGGTCGCCAATACGTCTTAAGGGAAATGATGACTCGAGCGTTTTTTTAGCTTGCTTATCTAGCAGGTACGGTTCTATCATGGGGCTGCGAATGGTAGATGGGGCTACGCAATTCGATCGTATTCCATATTCTCCGTATTCGACAGCAATAGCTCTTGTAAACATTATTATTCCTGCTTTTGTTACACCGTACACAGAGAGTGGGACATTAACTATAGATCGTATTCCCTGCAACGAAGATATGTTGACTATGCTTCCTCGGCCCTTTTCCATCATAATAGGAAGGACAGCTTTTGTGGTTCTGAATGTCCCGATAAGATTTGTGTTAATTAATGACATCCATTGATCATCGGTCATTTTGTGGAACGGTGTGGGGTCATTAATAATTCCGGCGTTGTTTATCAGTATGTCGATAGTGTCAAACGCTGAAATGGTCTCCTCTATAACATTGATAACATCCGCTTCCTTTGTTATATCAGCCTTAACGGCTAAAATGTTCTTTTTTCCATTGAGCTCAGATATTACTTTGGTTAGTCTTGACCTATCTCTGCCAATCAAAACAACCTTGCATCCTTCAGAGAAAAGTCTCTTAGTCGTGGCTTTTCCAACACCAGTACCTGCTCCACTGACTATCGCCACTTTGCCTTTTAGACTCATTGATTCAGACCTAGCGTGCTCTTTTTAAGTACTTTTCGGAAGGGTTTAAAATTTGTCAAAGCAATCTGAAATATCAAATCTAAATGTCTATACCTTTTGCAGGTGGTCGCTTATGGATATACGGCATGGCAGTCGCTTCGAGAATGCATAAAGGTAATTTAATCTCACACTCTGTTAATTGACATTGGAGAATAAAAAGTTAGTTTTAGATACCAGCGTAATAATCGACGGCGAAGTTACCAAGATGATAGAGACTGGAGAGATACCCACTGCTAGTCAAATTATTATCCCTTTGGCAGTGTTAGACGAGTTACAATCCCAGGCTTCCAGCAACAAAGAACACGGTTTTGTGGGGTTAAGTGAAATAAAAAGGATAAGAGAACAATGTTCGAAAAAAAATATAGATCTCCTCTTCGTAGGCGCCAGACCCACGATTGATGACATTCGTCTAGCAAAACATGGCAGGATCGACGCCTTAATCAAAGATGTCGCGATACGAGAGGGAGCGATGCTTGTTACTGCTGACTACGTCCAGGCGCTGGTTGCAGAAGCTCAGGGTGTACAATCATTGCATATATCTAGTC
>JASHSN010000274.1 GCA_030038695.1 Nitrososphaeraceae archaeon | reverse complement strand
AGATCGGATGTGGTCAATTCTACAAAGCTGTACTTTGCACCTAACAGTAGCAGTTCAGTCATAGTGAGGATGTGTTGTACCTTGATTTCTGACATCCTATCTAGTTATTGATACCCATGTCGACAAAAGTTCTAATCCGAACTTCCGTAGATTTCTTCAATTCGCCTGTTCTGTGGCCGACAATATACTCGATTCCGACTTTATCAGCAGCATCCACCAATCGCTGTGTAACTATTCCATCTAATACGAGCATCTTTGCCCCTTCCGTCCTATCTAATTTTTTCACTACATCCGAAACAGGAACTTTAAGTAATATTTTCATGGAACCATCCAAGACTATGGCTTCGAGCGTTTCGTTAATTTGCGGGTAGACCGCCTTAACGGCCGATAGAATCTCTGCATTATCTTCAAGGAGAGTTGTGCCTGGTTCTCGTGAACTACCCTGCGTTTCTCCTTCTTCCTCTATAGCGTGTTCTAGTCTATCCTTCTTATTGTTATGCCTCCTTTCAGGGTATTGTAGCTGACGCGCCGTTGCATGTACCTCTTGCACGCTGGCACCAGCAAGTTGCATGCCTTCTCTCAAGATCTCCGCGATCTCTAGTGGGGTGCATTCCTCAACTTCTCTCCCAGATGGTGCCCTCAGGACTTTGTCTATATTTACCACGCCGTGCAATTCTTTAAGAATTAAATCTCCTGCTCGATCCCCGTCAAGAAAGGCGATTACTTTTTTACCTTCTGTGAGCTTGATGACGGTCTCATCGATTTTAGCACCCTCGATCGCAATTGCATTATCAAAGCCAGCACGCAACAGATTGATTACATCTGCACGCCCTTCTACTAAAATAATCCAGTCAGAATCAAATACTCCAGTTCCGCATGCAAGTTGAGCTTTTCCAAAGGTCGTAAGTTTCCCAGGTTTGCTAGCGTCATAAACATCCTTAAGCATTTCCTCTCCTTCGCTGATGGTCTTTGTAGCCCACTCTTGCACGATCTTTTTCGCCCTATCGACAATAACTTTTTTCTTTATTGCGCGTATGTCGTCTATGCCACTTAATACGAATTTCGCTTGGAATGGCCCAACTTTGTCAATGCTTTCAATAGCTGCTGCTATAAGCGCAGCGGTTGAAATATCGGTGCTCATGGGAATTATAGCATCGCCCTTTGCCATATTTGACTTTGTGTCCACATTAACCTCAATCCTTCCAACCTTTGAGACCTTCTGTAATTCGTTCAAATTCATCTCCGGTCCAAGAAGACCTTCGGTCTGTCCAAAAATCGCTCCGATTATATCTGCCTTTTCAACCAGTCCGTCAACGTCAAATTTTAATTTAACGTGATACTTGACAATACCCGTGCTCGGCAATTTCATAACCTCATATTTATTATTAAGTAAATTTAGGGGGAGGTGGCTTGAATATAAGTGCTTTGACCTCCTCAATTGGTATCGGTTGTGAAACTCAAAATTTCGATCCGTCCACCACCTATATGTTCATATATAAAAATACAGATCTTTCCGATTGCCGGTAATTCCTGACAAATGCGGTGCGTATGTCGCAAGATCTTCGACATGTCTAATCTTTCCATTACATATCCTTGCAAGTGCACTTTTGTAGAACAAGCTGGCATTGCTGCCGTTGAATTGGAAATGTTTCAGAAGTTTGCTTGTTAAATGCTTTCCTGTTCTATCCATATCTAACAGCAAAATTATTTTTCTTCCAATCGTACAGTGATGATCGACGAAGTCTGCGACGCCTTTAAATCGACTGAATATGGTCAGATCTCCATTAAATCCGACACTTGTAAGGGCTTTTGCGTCTCTTTTTCCCTCTACCACTATGATCGATCCGTTTTTCGATTCTTCGTTGAGCATGCTGATAAATGAACGCAAGCGGCGAACAGTGTTATCATCTATAACCTTGTACCGCATAAGACAAATGATATTAACAATGAAAACATTTAACGATTTTCCTCTCTAACGCGTCTAATGGGAAAGCGGTGAAGTTGATTCTAAATTAATTTTCAAGCTAAACTGAAACATTTGTCTGAATGATGAGGACTCGTTTCGATTCCTTAAATATACTGACAGTGCTACGTAATAATTCGTGCCTAGTTTTTATAGGTTGGAAGGAGATTTATCACTACCCCATGGATCGACTCCTTTCTTTAGACGAGTCGCATCAATGAGACCTTCTGCATATCCGATGCTCAGAACAGCCAATTCAGGTTTTCCCTGCCTGAGGAATCTTTCAGCGTCGTCGATATAACATTCCGCATTGTCTAGGACTTCAAAATTGATCCTTTCGGCCATTTTCGCGTTTCTAGAATTACGTTTAATTTTAGATAGTGCCTGTCTAGCCTTAGGAACATAACGTCCAATCATGCTAGCTGATAGGTTCTGGATCTCTGTAGTGTTATCCAATGGTTCATCGAGATTCTGTGTAAGGGTTATCAGGGCCTCAACTTCTGTAAAATGCAATGCTCCTGTAATGATTATGGAATGGGGGCCTTGTCCAAAATTTATACCACTTAGTGACCCAACCCTGCCAGATATGATTTTTTGGTCAGGCATACCTATCCTGGATGCTACAATTGCAAAAGTACCTTTGAAGAACGCCTTGTATTTAAAGTCTTTTTCTGTTTGCAAAAGAGCTTTAAATGCCGAGTTTGGATCAAGAAAGAAGGGTTTTCTATGGTCATTATTGTATTCAGTCAATATGAGCGTATGATTTCCTGCAAGTAAATTCTCGAAAATTGTATTGTAGACGCTGATAGTAGATTGCGACTCAGACATAATGGTAATTATCCTTCCAAACTTGTAGAGATGGAGCCCCGCCTCGCCAATTAGTGATGTAATCCCAGACGCTGCGTGAATTACATCCACCTTAATTGAATTTTTGACAGCCCTCACATAGAGTTCAATTAATGTAGTGGCGATGAAGGGATCACCATATGTCAACAAAGCTAAATCTCCAGCCCGCGCCTGTTCGAGAATATCACGTCCGTCTTCAACAAACCATCGTTCCGCAGGAAGTATATTCATTTTAAAATCGTGTAATTCGGCTAGTGACCTCAATCCATTCAACTCGTCGTCTGATACGAAAGCCGAAAATCTCTCCAAGTATATTGCATCACATTTCTTCAAAATTTCTAGTACATGAATACTTATGCTTTCGTAGCCGTTGATGCCCAAACCGATAAATCGAAGCATATTGAGAAATAATTTTGTAGTCTATATTTTATTCTTAGTAACGTTCTTCCCATTGTTATGAAGTCGTGACAAGTGAAACAGTGCTCTGCTGAAGACGTCAATGCTAGAGATATATTCAGTTGTTCCCACATGTTCGTTTGGCGTGTGTGAGGTATGGGGTTCACCGGGTCCATATGTAACGACTGGGATATTGAGCGCATTTCCCAATACGTTCATGTCGCCAGTTCCTGTTTTTCGCACGAGCACTGCACGACTCCGACATACATCGAGAATAGAGAGAGAAAGTGCTCTAACAAGTGGTGAAGAGTGGCTCGCCTCAAATGGTTCTGTTTTGTCTTCTATTCTATATGTCGCCTTGATTGCTTTCTGAGCGGCAGTTCTATCAATGATCCTTTTCAGTTCTTCAAGTACTTTGTCACAACTAGTAATCGTGGGGATACGGATGTCAACAGTTATTTTGCATTTTTGAGGCGTTACATTATGGCTTGATCCTCCGGTGATTTCCGTAAGACTACAACTTATTGAATTTGTTCTGCCTCTGTTGTCATCATTTCCAGCCAGAGACTTTATTGCATCCCAAAAACCATAAATCTCCTCTATGGAATTTTTGGCTAACCACGGAGCGCTTGCATGAGTACTGTTGCCTACATCACACGTAAGTCTAATTGAAAGTCTCCCTTTGTATCCTATAGTGATCTTTTCTATTCCACTTGGTTCTCCGAAAATTGCGTAGTCCAATGGAAGTTTACTCTTGACAAGATGTTTGACTCCTGTCGCATTTCCTTCTTCATCAACTACTCCGGCGAAAACGATAGTGCCTCGCTGTTTTCGAAATTCAGAAGCAGCTAATAACATTGCGATTAGTGAGGCCTTTGCATCAGATGCGCCTCGACCGTAAATATGACCATCTTGTATCTTCACGGGAATTTCTCCAGGAACAGTATCCATGTGGCCACAGAGCATTATTTTGGGATCGCCTGTCCCTTTGACTGCGATAAGATTCCCCACACTGTCGATATGGGCCTGCTCGAAGCCCAGTTCATTAACGCAAGCCTCCTTGAGCATATTCGCCAACGAAGCTTCTGATCTAGAAGGTGTGTATAATTGTAGAGTACGCAACAAGAACTCGATAGCGTAATTAGGGGAAACCATTTTGTTTTATTTTCCGAGATTGCATAAGTAATCGATCATTAAACCCGGTACATCGACACCAGTTACTTTGACAGTATTTTTAAACTCTGTAGTGTTGTTTACTTCGTGAACCATCAACTCTCCTTGTTCACTCTCCATTAAATCAACACCAACGATCTTCCCGTCCATCGACTTCGCAGCCTTCACACATATATTCTCCAACTCATTTGAAACTGGACATTGTTCTGCACGGCCGCCAAGTGCCATGTTCGTCTTCCAGTCACCTTCAGTAGAATATCGATAAATTGCGGCTACGACAGTATCACCTACTACTATTGCTCTGATGTCCCTTGGGGGACGCTTTACGAACTCCTCTACGTAATAAATATGGTAAATTGGGAACATATGCATCCTATCTTCTATCACTGCCTTGGCAGCATCTTTGTCGCGCAATAGAGCTACTAGGCGACCCCAACTTCCGATCGTAGGCTTGATGACTGCGGGATATCCAAATTTATCAAGTGCTTCAAGGGCTGATTCTTCGGAGAAAGCGGAGAATGTTTTAGGTGTTTTCACACCCGCATTCAGGAGATTCATATGGGCAAATAGTTTATTACCACAAGTAGCGGCAGCATGTAGTGGATTTACCACACATGCTCCTAGACCTTCCAGTGCAGCAGTTGAATGAAGACTCCTAAAATAGCTCACGCAACGTTGAACAATGATCTTGTTCTTATAATGAGAATTCGCCTCATTGAGATCGATAAATAGTGCTCTGCAATCAACATTATCTACTTGAATTCCTCTCTTTTTTGCTGCCTCGTATAAGGCCTTTTCTTCCCATCTGATATTGTCGTAAAGGATAGTAAGAGAAGAGATTGGTTTTGTCTCTGATTTCACTCGCCCCAGTCCTCGCCTACATCTTGGGCTGGTTTTATATCAAATTTATCTCCACTTTGCAATAACTCATAACTTGCGCCGCAATCCGAGCAGGTGATGATTTCACCTTCTATCGAGTCAAAAGGCGGTTTGATTTCTGCATCACATTCAAGACATTTAAGCATGGCTAACCTTCCTAAGCCTTTAGTTAATTTATATTAGGAGCAGCGTCATTAAGTATCTTTCTCTCGAGTCGTTCGTCTAGATACAATTCCAAGACGTCGCCCATGCGAAGTTCTTTTAACCCGTGGGCTAGAGTCTCAGCTTCTCTACTACTGGTTTCAAGCCCTAGCATGGATAACAAGTAAGCTGCACCATTCTTACCTGCAAGTTCACCAAATACAATCTTGCGTCTATTGCCTACGATTTTGGGTTCAAGAATTTCATACGCTGATGGATTTCTTAGAATTGCTGCAAGGTGTGTGCCTGCCTTGTGTTTGTACGCGCTGTCACCAACAACTGGTTTCGATGCAGGAACTACCAAACCAGTATATTGAGAGATCGTTTTTGAAAGATCTTTTAGCATATGTAGACGTAAGTCATTGTTTGATTTGTAAATCAATGTCAGGGCAACGGCCGTTTCAGCTAGTGTGGGAATACCTGTGCGCTCTCCCAAACCCTCTATCGTGGTATGAATCTGATTCGCTCCTGCGTCACATCCTGCCAAGGCATTGGCTAGTGCTAAACCGATATCGTTATGACAATGTACATCTATTGAGCTTTTTGACAGATCGATATTTTTGTGTACCATCCCCACAAGGTTGTACATTCCGCCTGGTCTCATGATGCCAACAGTATCAGGAATGCTAATTCGTTCTATACCCAAGCGATTCACTTCCCTGCACATATCTACTAAGAAATTTGGATCAGTTCTGCTCGCATCTTCCATCGTGAATCTAGCTTTCAAACCATGAGACTTAATATAGTCAGCTACTTCGAGCGCTCTGTTTTTTGCCTGTTCTCGGGTAATCTTTAGTTTTGCAGAAAGATGAATATCAGAAATTCCTATGTAAGTTGCCACCCACGTGGCGCCACAGCTGATAGCTACGTCTACGTCAGACTTGATGGCCCTTACATGAGCCACAATATCTGCTCTTAGTCCTTGTCTTATTATAGTTTTAGTGGCCTCTGCGTGATCGGACGAAACAACAGGGCTGATCTCTATTTGATCAACCCCAAAAGAATCTAACATCCACGCTATCTGAATCCTCTGTTTTACGGTGAATGATATTCCGGGATGCTGCTCACCTTCTCTCAACGTAGAATCCAGAATTCTTATTTTTTTGTTCGCACCACCTGCATCATTATAAATGTGTGCATAGTAGTTGGGATCCTCTGAATTTAGGGACATCGGTAACTCAATCCAGCTGATTTAGCAGATGATATAAATGTTATCGCAACGATGTTAGCGGATTGCGACAACTCTGAGAGCGGTTTTCGACATTTCTATGCATTCAAGTCTGAATACCAGAGGAAATAAATCTAAAATCGACTAAAAAATGCAAGATTTATCGCAACGTTTTGAGTACAATCACTGTATTAGTGTCAGAGACCCCTGCAGTTTTTCTGACATCATCTATACACTTATTAATTTCTCCAATAGTTGGAGCGGTAAGAATCACAGCAATATCATATTGGCCTGTAATTTCATATATCACTTGTACTCCACTGAGTTTCTTTAGGTCTGAAGAAACGGAGGAAGTATCAGAAGAGGAACTAACCGACACCAGTGTTATTGCGCTCGTCTTTTCGCTTGCACCTAATTCGATGGTAAATTGAGCAATAACTCCATTATTTACCATATTTTTTATGCGTCTTCTGACTGCAGATTCGGACAACCCAATCTCGCTAGCAATCTCCACGAATGGGCGCCGTGAATCTGCTTGCAATATCTTTAGTATCTTATCATCCAACGGATCTAGGTCAAACGACATGTCGTCTTTTCTCCTCTGCTGAAAGAACCAAATCAATAATATGGATAGCTTGCGAAACGGTCTGTTCGTCCATTACAATTGGTGGAAGTAGCCTGATTATGTTCTTTCCCGAATATAACATCAGTAAACCTCTTCGCATCGCGTCAAGCAAAATATCCTTAACATCAAACCGCAACTCCACCGCAAGCATCATACCACGGCCTCTGATTTCCCTAATGATCCGATGTCTCTCTTTTAACATTAGCAAATTCTCTTTAAAATATCTCCCTGTCTTCTCGGCATTTTCAACTAATTTATCTTCGGTTAATGCCTCCAAGGTAGCGTATCCCGCTGCACAGGCAAGTGGATTTCCAGAAAAGGTAGACGAGTGTTCTCCCGTTTTTATGCATTCAATAATTTCAGTCCTTGTTATTGTTAATCCCATTGGCACACCGCCTGCTATTCCCTTCGCAAGACACATTATGTCTGGAACAGTATTCCATAGTTGGCCTGCCCACATCTTACCTGTTCTACCCAGCCCACTTTGAATCTCATCGAAAACCAAAACTAATTTGTGTTGATCACATATTCTGCGGATACTTTCGATGACATTGTCAGGAGGAACGATGATTCCACTTTCTCCTTGGATCGGTTCCACTATGACAGTTCCGATTGTGTCATCGATCGCATCCTCCACTTTGGAAGGATCGGCGTATGGAACGAACTTAACACCCTGTAGGAGAGGTTGGAATGATTTGCGATATTTTTCATTGTAGGTAACAGAAAGGGCTCCAAAGGTCTTCCCATGGTATGCACCATTCATGGCGATCACTCCAGCCTTGCCTGTGAACTTACGAGAGAACTTGAGAGCTGCTTCTACTGCTTCGGCACCGCTATTGCTGAAAAAAATCTTATCTAACCCAGCAGGAGTTATGGTCGATAGTTTCTGCAGGAACTTAAGTCTAGTATCGTTATAAAGTGACATATGACATACTATTAGTTTCTCCAATTGGGTTCTAATAGCCTGCACAACCCTGTCGTTGCAATGCCCTACAATGGCGACACCATATCCACCCATGCAGTCAATATATTCTCTATCAGAAGTATCCCAAACCTTTGCGCCTTTTCCTCGTGCAATGTTAACCGGGAACCTTTGGTAAATATGGTCTAAATATTGATCTTCGCCATTCAATTCTGAGTTATCACTGTACAATTATCATGCGCTATTGCCTTCGAGAAGGGCATCTCTGTTTGGCCCGAGGCGATAACAGCTTCATCCACTCCCATTTGCAAAGCCTCAATAGCAGCTAGGACTTTTTTTTCCATACCGAAACCTATCCGTGGAAGGACCTCTTTAGCCTCCTCTAACGTAATGTGAGTTATCAAGCTATCGTTTAGTGAAAGGCCGCTGACATTTGTTATAAATATGACTTTGCTAGCTTTTAGAGCCCCTGCTACATACGCCGCTGCGCGGTCTCCGTCAACATTCAGAAAGTCATATTCCTCACTCAGAGCAACCGGTGCTATAACCGGAACGTATTCTTTTTCCAGTAATACAGTTATTAGGGAGGGGTCGACAGAATTTATCTTCCCTGTATATCCTCCATCAATCACCATTTTCCTACCTCTGTCGTTCATTATTACAAGCTTCTTCTTACGATCTGCCTTCAAGACCCCGCCATCAATACCTGTTATACCGGCTGCATTTATGCCATGACGCACGAGCATTCTCACTATTGATTTGTTAAGTTTACCTGCCATAACCATAGTGTAGATTTCTACAGTTTCCTTGTCAGTATATCTACTTCTTACGCCGCCGGGTGAGACAACAAATCCCTGTGTCTTTCCGAGCTTGTTAGCTGTGATAGTGACTTCCTTTCCGCCGCCATGGACGATAACTACCTTACTGGTCTCGGATATCTTTTTTAGATCAGCCATTGTGGTCTGATGGAGTCCATCAACTACACTCCCGCCGATCTTGATTACAATCATACTGGTGTCAAAGGCGTATATTTTAGACCATCAGTCTCATCAAACCCCTGCATCACGTTCATATTCTGAATCGCAGAACCGGCTGCTCCTTTCATTAGGTTATCGGATGCCGAAAGAGCCACAACCCTTTGATTGTCGTCGTCGATATCAAATCCTAGATCGCAGAAATTCGATCCCACAACAAATTTTGGATCGGGAAATTTGTATAGACCCTTCTTGTCTCTGATGAACCTGACAAACGGCTCATTCTTGTATGAATTTCGATACATTTTCCAGAGATCTAATTCGGAAACTCCTTTCGTTAGGAACAAATGGTTGGTGGCTAGAATTCCACGAACTAGGTTTACTGCATGAGGGCTCATACTCACCTTGATATCCTTCTTACCAATTAATCCTAATTCCTGTTCGATCTCACCTGTATGTCTATGTTTGGACGGTTTGTATGGTCGTATCACACCGTACCGCATTGCGTGATGTGTTCCGAAATTTGCCTTAGCACCAGCACCTGATGAACCTATCTTGCTATCGACTACAATATGGTCGGTATCAATAATGTTATTTTCTAGTAGGGGTTTTATAGCGAGCAAAGATGTCACCGCCATACACCCAGGACACGAAACGAGTTGTGCACGGGCAATATTGGACCTATGTAATTCAGGAACTCCATAGACAGATTTTGCTAGTAGCTCTGGGAAAGGATGTTCCCAGCCATACCATTTGATATAATCCTTCGGATTCTTCAAGCGGAAGTCTGCAGAAAGGTCGATAATTTTCATGCCCCTTTCATATAGCTCTTTGACGATCTCGTTTGACTTGCCGTGAGGAACTGACGTAAAAACCAGATCGCAAGAGTTTGTCAGTTTTTCAGTATCCAGAGGTGCAAAGATAAGATTAATGAAACCCCTTAAACTCGGATGAACACGATGTACATATTCCCCGGCTTTTTGTCTGGAAGTGACCATGCAGATCTCAACTCTAGGATGTGACACTAGCAGGCGTAGTAATTCTCCACCGACATATCCTGAGGCGCCAACAACACCCACTTTCATTTTCGAGAGGTCTCCTGTCTCCTATGGTCTCTTAATTTTATCAAAGTCCACCTACTTGAAAAGGTTCTTAATATTTAATTTATATTTTTTGGTCACAAGTGTTCATTATAGGTCAATAATGACCAATATTGGTCTCTACCTCTTAAGAACTGTTACGCTATAGTCTATTATGGCACTCGCAATGTCGACAGTTGAGACGTTAGATGCGCCACGAAATTCCACCGTATTGTTAATTTCGTGAACTAATAGCCCCCTTTGTTGATCTTCCATTAAATCAACGCCTAGCACCCCTCCTCCTACCGCCTTCGCAGCGCGCGATACAATCTCTTCAAGTTCGTTTGTTATGGGTGCGTTTTCGGTCTTCCCTCCTCTCGCTACATTCGTTCTCCATTCATTCTGCGCAGAGTAACGATATACTGCCGCGATGATATCATCTCCTACTACAATGCATCTTATATCACGCGGAGGTCGTTGGATCATTTCTTGTATATAATAAATACGACCGAGAGGATTATCGTCTTCCTCTCTCATCTCAAATATCATATTGGCTACCTCATCGTCTCGCAATGGAAAAACTCCTCTTCCCCAGGAGCCTATTATCGGCTTCAAAACAACCGGAAATCCTGTACCGTCAATGGCTTCCATTGCACCCGCCGAACTGAAAGCAAAGTGGGTTTTAGGTGTGGGCACTTTATGCTTTGCAAGGGTCAACGATGTCAGCAACTTATTACCACAGGTTTCGCCTACTTTGAACTTGTTTATCACAGGAAAGCCCAGAAATTCCAGACAGCTGGTAAGATATAAGCCCCTAAAATGGCTTATACTTCTTTGTAAAATCACATCTCCTAGAGCAAGTTCTTTTCGTTTACTGTCTGTCGTGACTGTGATGTTTTTTGCATCGGTCATTTGTATCTTTATTCCTTTTTTTAAAGCCTTATCGTAGATTGACTTTTCTTCAAAACGCACTTTATCATAAAGAACGCAAAGTTCTACCATCTACTGCCCCCAATCTTCACCCACACTTTCAGCAGGTTTCAGGTCTACCATATTCTGGGTCTTCGAAGCGATCTCGAAGTCAGTACCACAATCAGGACAAGTGACGATCTCCCCTACTAGGGCATCATCTGGAACAGTAATTTCAGCACTGCAATCTTGGCATTCTTTCTTCATCTAGCAGTCGCACCTCCATCTTCTATGTCCTGGGATCGATTGACCTTGTCTATCATATTTGCAACTGTGGACTGCAGACCCCACAGCTCCACAAATCCCTTTGCCGAACTTTGATCAAAAATTGATCTAGCAGTGTATGTTGCTAGTTGATCTCTGTATAGAGAATGTCGAGATTCTCTTCCAACTATACGAAGTGATCCTCTTTGCATTTTTAATTTTACCTTTCCGCTAACCTTTTTTTGGGTTGCATCTATAAACTTATCCAAGTCTGATCGCAGTGGTTCTTTCCATAAACCAGAATAGACCAACCAACTCCACTGCTCGTCAACAACGCGTTTGAAACGGAGTTCATGGGTAGTTAAAACCATCTTCTCCAAATCTTTGTGAGCCTCAATGATCGCGACGGCAGCTGGAGCTTCATAAACTTCCCTGGATTTGATTCCCACTACTCTGTCCTCAATGTGATCCACAACACCGATCCCTGATGAGCCTGCTTTATCATTAACGTAACTCACCAAGCTGATAATGTTCATGCGTTGGCCGTCTGCTGCAACTGGAATACCGTTTTCAAATTCTAACTCTAAATAGCCTGAACTGTCATTGTCAAATTTTACGAATTGAAATGCATCGGCTGGTGGTTCGGAGTAAGTATCCTCAATGTTTCCTCCTTCGATTGCTCTGCCCCAGATATTAAGGTCAACACTATATTTTTTTGCCTCAAGACTTATTGGAATATTTTGTTCTTGAGCAAATTGCAATTCTACATCTCGTGTCAAGTTCATGTCTCTGATAGGTGAGATAATTTTTAGATTTGGGTCGAGAGCCCGGATCGTGACATCAAACCTAATCTGATCGTTTCCCTTGCCCGTACAGCCATGAGCAACGGCTATCGCTCTATGGTTATGTGCCTCTTCCACCATCTTACTTGCGATGAGTGGCCGGGCAAGTGCTGTGGCTAATGGGTATTTTTCTTCGTACAGACCATTTGATTTGATGCTGGGGATGATGTAGTTGTTTGCAAACTCCTCCTTCGCATCTACGAATATGTGTTTTATTGATCCAATAGCTAGGGCCTTTTCTTCGATCGCATTAAAATCTTCGTTCTGCCCACAATCCACTGTAAGACTAATGACGTCAAATTTGTAAACTAGTTGTATGTATCTTATGCATACCGAAGTATCTAAACCTCCAGAGTATGCAAGTATAACTTTCTCATTGGTCATCTATCATCTATCAGCCGCTGTGAGCCCCGAACGCTACATTTATATTTTTTGGTCAGTTCTGACCTGTTTGGGGATCTATTGGCCAATGTCGGTCAACGGAAAGTCGATAACTCATGCAGTAAGGGAGGTCATTGATAGCGATCTATCTTTTCAAGACTCCCTTGAACGTGGTTATTGCAATATTAGCGCCGTGGCAAGAATAATCAAACCGCAGGTTAACCGGCGCCTAGGCAGAAATATTAGGATCGAAAGTATAATCACTGCTCTTAAACGTTCACGTAAACTTTATGATATTACCGAACGACCAATGTTGTCTATCATCGCAAATAGTACTATTAGCGTAAAAACTGATGTGGCAAAGATAAGTACGGGCAAGAGTAAGAGAATTATGGAGAAAGTCGCAAAGGCTCTAACGCAGTACGGGGACAATTTCATCTCTGTCTCAGAGAGTCTACTATCGATAACCATCGTCTTTGACGATACTTTGCTACCTCAAGTAAAGGGAACGTTCGCCAATTATAATATATTAGAGGTTGAAGATGATTTGGCCGCAATTATTGTTCACAGCCCTGAACAAATTATTAAGACTCCTGGTTGCGCAATTGCCTTTTATATTCAGCTTGCGAGAAGACATATTAATATCGAAGATACTGTTAGCTGTTATACCGATACCATCATATTAGTCAAGATGACTGATGTTGGAAAAGCATTTAATGCACTCACAGAATTCATATCCAGTTCTCGCAATTTTCCAAAGAGAAGACAATAAAATTTTTTGGCCTTCGGAGGAGTTGAGGGATTGATGTACAGACGTTACACTCTGGACGAAGTGAAACGCAAAATTATCAATTCCTTACAAGACAATGCTACCGGTTTATCTGGTGTAGAGCTTGCATCAACAACAGGCATTAATAGGATGACACTGACCAAGTACCTAAATATCCTAGCGACGATGAGATTAATCAAGAAAAAAAGAGTAGGTTCTATAAATGTGTGGTTTGTAGAGCCTGGGATGGCGGAATATGAATTTCCTCTGAATTATCTCGAAGTCCAACAAAAATTTATGAATGCGATAATGCTGGCTGACGGGAATCAAGCCAGAAACATTTTGATAAGCGTGATTAATTCGAACATCGAGTTATTAAAAATTTTAACAGATATAGTAGTTCCTACTGTAAACACCGTCAATGAATTATACAGTAGGGGGCGACTGGGAAAGACGGAACGAATTCATCTGTTAAATCTAATACTCGAATTAATCGACTTATTGAAGTTTACAATCCAGACAGGCAACATTAAACGGAGCGCTTCTTGCTTTTTCGTAGCCGCAGCTGAAGACCGGATCTACCACGCAAAAATTGGAGCACTTGCATTGCAGATTTTGGGGTTCAGGACATTGTATATCGGGAATGTTGAACAGCACATAGATCCTTTTTTTGATATTGATTTCCAACGTTATATGGTGAAGCTTTGGGATAATAACAAAGGCTTATTGATAATATGCATTTACTCTTCCTCAGAAGGCTCACTGCGTTTTTTGTATTCAGCTAGTATAGCAGTCAAGGCGAAGCTAAAGGCCGAGGTTCGGATAGTGTTATTTACCACACCAGAACTCCGAAACTCAATGGAATCTTTAGGTGCTGACTACGTCGTAAATGATCTGACCTCACTTATTGATTGGGCAGAAAGAGAAACATCGAAGTGATAAAACGTCTACGAACTTGACCAATCTGAAACAATAATGCTATAAAACGTCCTTACAATTACAATGCTGTCTAGTAGCATGTGACATGAAAAATTTCAGGTCGACTTGTCTTGTAACTAGCTTGGTTATAGATTTGTATAGGCCTAATTTAGGTCTTTTACATTCAAAAAATAATCTGCGGTTTCAAACTTAGCTTTGCTATTAAGTGGATCTCAATTGTCGTCGATTATACTCAGGTTTTCGAGCTTGTAATAAAGCGCATTTATTTGCGACTGGATCTCCAGCTTATCTACTTGCGTGTTTAGAGATTCTTTCTTTAAATACAGCTCTCTGATTTGTTTGTGCAAACTGTGTTTCAAAACTCCAATCGACTGATTCATGTATCTTGAAAGTAATACAAAATTAGATATCGTTAATTGTCAAGTAATTTTGCCCCTCTTGACAAATTTCAATATTAAGTGCTGTGTTCTCATGTGCTTTCAGAATTTGGTACATGAAGTAACAGTCTAACTCTTATATTGTAGAAAAATATCTATAACCGTTCAACATTCCATTGATTGCAAATTGTAACTATGAACAGAACACACCTGATGATTCTATTCAGTGTCAGCATAGGAGTCTTGCTTTTCTCTTTTGTCACCCACGGCGTAGTGGGTGTTGTTACCGCATTCTCCACGGTTCAAGAGAGGTATGAATTCCCTGTATCGGTAGCGGTGCCCAGCTACAGTACACAACCTGCATTGCATATTCCTCAAAACATCATTCAAAATTTGCACTTCGAATATGTTAGTTTGGCAAACCTAACGACATCCCCATCGTCAACGCCACTTACCGATATTTTCAAGAGAGTCGAGAACTCGGTAGTTCAGATAACAAGCAGAGTAAACGAAACAGGTAATTTGCAAATTATTATAAACGGTAACCCTTCAGAAGACCAATCTACTAAGTTGGGATCAGGATTTGTGTACGATGATCAGGGGCATATCCTGACTAACGATCATGTAGTAACCGGTGCTAAAACAGTTGATGTAACCTTTGTTGATGGAAATACATA
>JASHSN010000273.1 GCA_030038695.1 Nitrososphaeraceae archaeon | reverse complement strand
GTACCCGCAAGTAAAAATCCAGGATGACCTGCTAGAGTTACATTATTTGTAGTGTGAATAGTGAATTTTATATTTGGATTTGCAATTTCCTGTATTAGCTTATTAAGATATTGATCTGCAGTAAGATTCGTGTTTAAATCGCTTATAGCAACATCCACTATGACGTTGCCTGGATTATTTCTTTGTGGAAAGAACGTTGCAATAACAGGCAAACTACTAGTACCTTCAACACTCCAGTCTGAACCATATTGCATTTTAATTCCGTACGTCGAATTTACATAGTCCAGTAATGTAGTAGCATTTCCGACAGCAGGTTGCATTAGTGTACCTAAAAGCTGATCGGCAAGTTTTAGAAGCGCTATTGAAGTCTTCGTATCTTGAGTTTGTTGTAATGATTGGATGGCATCGTCTACGTACAGCTTTGCTTCTTGAATAGAAGTTGAATTACCTCTAGTTGAGTTGTCAATGGCACTCACATTTCCTAAATTTGTGTTCATTAATAAAGTAGAAATGCTAGTTACAGTCAGCACAAAGCATCCTACTACAAGTAACTCCGATTTCATCTTTCCACTCTCGTATGTGCTCTTTTAATCTCCTTCAGCTCATTTGCAGAAGGTGATCTTGACATCATAATCAATTCATGAAGCAATAATATCAATATTAAGACTAGGATTGCAGTGCATTGCACAGCAGGTCTATAACAATGGTATTCGTAGAAAGCTATTCAGAAATGGCATTTGTAATTACCTGTACTGGGCTACATAGCATATTATTTTCTGATTGGTTCTTCGATTTACACGGTTTCAATAAGTTATTGGGAAAGTAGCGGGAGTATTCTATGCAAAATTAGTGACTCAAGATCTGTCCTCTTGTTCTTCTTACCAAATGATGTCATGAGATAGGGTAATGTTCACTATTCACCAATATCGTTGCATATGTTACTTTTTCATATAATACAATAAAGCATAGTACCTTACCAAGTTTTGGTTCCTTAGCTTCTCTAATTCTCATCATTAATGCAGAGTCGATAAAAGAAAGTTGTGTTTCGTCCAATGTCAACAACGGAATTACGTCCTTTCTACATTTACATGCGATTATCTTTCCTCCTTTGGTGGCAAAACCGGCAAACCTCATGCATTTATCAAGTTCTATTGTTTGCTCGCAAATATCTTCTATCGACCCATGCATATAGAAATTTCATGGCAAATTGTATATATTTTAGAATCGAAATGTGTGCTTTAGAAGTTAAATATGAAATCGTCCGTCGAATCGAGTGAGAGCGAATTGTGCGCACTTTAATCCTAAAAACAAATATGTTCTAGGTGTTCATTGCTACAACAGAAGTCGGAAATCATGACCACTAGTATTTGAGTAGTGCAGTGAGATACAGTGCAAACCAAGTTGATATTACAAACCACGATGTGTTGATGCGTTATGGCAGTGTTACTTAAGGACGATGCTCGGAAATTCTTTAGCATGTTGTATTTTACGATGAATGGCCTTTTTGAGAGTATAGCTAGGTATAGACTCGACGTATTAAAATATGCAAGTATCAGCCTTATCTTACCGGAAAAACAAGATACAGAACTTGCTTGTGACCTTGTCCATTTTCCTGAAATCGAATGCTGCTCAGCACAAGTTGAGTTTTGGAGACACATAGCTGAAATTAGACTCACTTCAAGAGGAGGACGCTATGGACATGAACATGATGTATGATATTATATTAAAAAAGAAACCATACATTGAACAGCAAAATACTGCTTTCAAAAAGAATTTCCTATTGTGCAAATCGTGCTTCTGGTGTGCATCGTTACTTAACGATAGATCCATTAAGGTGTGTCCATCTTGCATGAATTGCAATCTAAATTCGATACCAATATCATTTAACAAAACATCGGATTTCCTTTAGGGAATCTTAGAACAGAAATAAAGGCGAGAATTCTGATAGGCCTGCCAGGATTCAGTGATGCAGCAACAGGAGCAAAAAAACTAGCAAACTGAACCAACTGTATTTAGTTATTTGGCACGTCTGCTATTGGTTAGCATCTGACTTATTTTTGTCTTTGATCGGAAATACCCTCTCAGGTTAAACATGGTGAAGTACATATGAAGTTACATAATTACTTAACAAACTGGATATCCAAGGACTTGATTTTTTTTTGCTTTTGAAATGAATTGGAATTCTCTTCTGAACTTATTTCAAATGTGAATTTGGCTTGTAGTTTTCCTCCCCTCTCAAAAGTTACATATGCAATAATTTTTGACATGTCATTATCTCTCCTTACTTTCGATTTTTCTATCTCTACTTCCTCTCTTAATCCTGCACTAGCCATCATTGCAACTGTAAGAAAAGACTCTATTGCATTCTTTCCTTGTAATCTTCCATTACCATCTTCTGATTTGCTAAACGGTTCGTGAATTGTGGCATCATCCATAAAAAGGTCAAGCAATCTATAGATATCTTTAGTTCTAATAAGCCTAAAATATTCGTGTACTATGTCTTCATCAAAAGGAGGCTTTACCCGTCCTCTTTTACTAATCTTAGATTTTGGGATGTTATCCAGCATTGTTGTAATAAACTCTAGAATAAGGCTACTTAACTACTATGTATGCACTGCACCAAAATTTCATGATTCTTATAGATTATTGGCTAAAATTTTTCTAGAGTTTCTCTAATTTGCAATTAAAGGATAACCTCTGCTACTGTCATATTAGAAGTGATATTCACTTCAGCTCTGACTTTTGCTAGCTTCTCAAATATCAATTTTAGTAATTCCTTTGTAAAGAGAGACCAATTCTCACCAAGCTCATGCTGTATTACAAATACATGTTTTCTTCCCCCTTCTATCCTATGGTCTGAGTTTATGCCTGATACTTTCATATATTCTTGTAATACTGCTAAAACAACCCAGAGATTATATTGCTTTTTCATAAACAATACAGCATCTTTCATTATATTGAATGCAATTTCAGCAGCTTGTTTTATTATTTGGTCTCTTAAAGGTCCAAAATCCTGCTCCTCTATTCCACTCTTCTTAGCCATATCTACTGCTCTATCAATCAAAGAAGTTAGCATTGCTTTGGGAACAGGCATCATGCCAATTCTAGTTTCATATCTATCCCAATCAGAATATCTTTTTAGGGCCTGGTTTACCAGAACATTAAGTGATATTTGATTCTGATCTGCTTCCCGTTGTAGTTCATCTAATGTATTAGAATCTAACCTAAAAGTGATACTCTGGCTTTTCTTTGGTTTAGCTGAATATGTTTCCTTTTCTCTAACTCCTCCGTTGTCCGTAGGCGCATCAATCACGCTAGTACGTCTTCAACGAGGGGTGACATTTAAAAATTACTATGAGCATTCCCTCGCGGTATACATAAATATATTCTTCTAATACATAAGCTTTTCAAAAAGGCGAATACAGTGCAATGCACAACATTCCAATATATAATATACTATCACATCCATAGGATACCGAGAAAATCGTTTGAATAGTCTAGAAACCATCTCGGTATCTAGTATCATGACTCGAGATGTAAAAACCGAAAAAGAAGATCAAGATGTTTTA
>JASHSN010000272.1 GCA_030038695.1 Nitrososphaeraceae archaeon | reverse complement strand
ACATGAGTTTTATTTCATCCATAAGAACGCTAAATGACCAAGATTCCAGATATTGGGCTAGGACTGACTACAAGTTTTATGCTAAGCCGCAGAGCAGCATACAAGTAGATAAACTAAACCTTCAATGGG
Organism: Nitrososphaeraceae archaeon; assembly: GCA_030038695.1. Lineage (GTDB taxonomy): Archaea > Thermoproteota > Nitrososphaeria > Nitrososphaerales > Nitrososphaeraceae > Nitrosopolaris. The sequence goes on along the minus strand of JASHSN010000272.1, from coordinate 3,156 downwards.
ACGAAAAACTCTCCAGTTGGAGAAGATCATGTTAACAAACAAATTTCTAACGATTGGACTCTTGGGTCTCTTCTTTGCTACAGGAGCAACAATATTACCTCAAGCATTTGCTGTGACGGGAACAAATGGAGGAACAGGTGGCATAGGCGGTAATGGCGGAGTTGGTGGAAATGGCGGACAGGGAACAGGGAGTGGCGGTTCGGCTAACGGTGGAGCTGCAGGAGGCGGCATTAATGGTGGAGTTGGTGGAAATGGTGGAGTTGGTGGAAACGCTCCTGCGGTTGGTGTTTCCGTGACCGTCAACGGTAAGCCTGTCAGCATATTTGCCATCCCTGCTAACGGCGGAGCAGGGGGTAACGGCATTAATGGTGGCACAGGTGGTAACGGCGGAAACGGCTACACTTGCACCAACCACTTTGGTTTAACTAGCATTAATCCAAACGATCCTCACCTTAACGGCCAACCTGGTCAAACTCAAACTGGCACAGGTACAGGTGCAAACGGCAACAATGGAAGCCCGGGGACGGAATTTCCAAGCTGTTAATGGCGTAGACGATAAACAACATTAAATCTCCTCTTTTTTATTTTCAGCAACAACTTTCTGAACCTTATCCCACAGGATCCGCTAGGTACTCTATATTAACATAGGACGTTTCGATCAACGATAACCATCTTATCTCATCTCACCTTCACCTCGGCCCCAAAATATTCTCTAGCAACAATTCCTTCTGTTTCTCAATATTCGAAATAATAATCTCTCTGTGATGTGGCTCTTCGATCAGTTCATCCTCATAGATAGCGGCTAAGAGAGTCCACAACACAATCTTAGCGCCCTCGATGGTGATTTTATTGTTCTCAAACAGATCTAGAATTGCATTTTCAAAGTCTAACGGTGTTAACATAATTCCTTACTCTCCATATTTGACCAAAGTGTTGATAATCTCGGCGATCTCCTCTGGTCCGTCATCTTTCTTCACTAACTTGGACACGCTAATAACATCTCGAATATCTCCTTGCGACTTCCATATCTCCTCACCTATTATTAGAGCCGTTTCCTGATAAAGTTTCGGATTTTGGCAAACTTTGATAGCAATCTCTAGGAATTGTTCCTTCGTATACTTGGGCAAATGAAGTCGCCTAAATCGTGACCTGAGAAAAAGAAAAGATGGTTAACAAAGACTCAAGTCGCTGATTAATACTCCTGAAGAGCTGAGGACTTGATATTGATCATGCTTCTAGAGTGAAGGTCTGGCTAAGTTGACCTTGATCCCACGAAACATCAACCTCAATGAAATAAATAAATGGTGATACAATAAATAATGTCCGTTCACGATAGCGACCAGACCATAGTCGGAATTACAGTCAATATTGGGTTAATCGTCATCGCGTCATTGTCAACTTAACCATTCCCCCGTGAACGGACGAACGTATGATATGTTATACCAACTCATGTTGGTATTTCTTTTCTCAAGACTTGTGATTGATACGCATCATATGTTTCCGGCTTAAAGGTAGGGAAATTGACCCTAACAACATGAAACATTAACCTTGATGAAATAAATAATTGATGTCATAACAAACAATGTCCGTTCACGTTCAGACTTGATAGAATAATAAGTCATCGGTTTCGTCGTTATTTCAACTTAACCCTCAGTCATTCATTACAGTACACGAAATATTAACCTTAGTGGGTACATGCGAGACACGTCGAGATGATCTAAGATAGCTGGACTGTTGCCTGGCCAGACCCAATGCCTGGTATATAAATTGTACGAGTTACAGCGCCGTTGCCACTAATTATACCGTTTATGATATGGCCAGTATTAGTATCGGTTCCGTTGATGATGCCAAGATGAGCCGCTGTGAGGGGGATGAGGATTGGTAACGACAAGGACGCAACTGCTATTAGAAAGAGAAAAAAAGCCTGCTGGAGATTAGACTGACCATCCTGACCTTGGAGGTGCCGAATGACGACGTATACGGTTCCTCCTCCAATTCCGGGTATCATTATATTCGAGAAACCGGTACATACATTGTGTATAGGACATGGACTTGGACGTAAGTCTATATTTGTAATCGACTCGCCAGTCTGACGAGGAAAGCCACTCAAGGTCAGCCTGATGGTGGATTGGTCGGATGACATGGGTACAGGGGAACTAGATGGTGGAAACGGGTCTTCTCTCATCTGATTATTTATCCAATCTCTAATTTTTGGACTCAAGTCTGAAGTTGGAAAGTCTGCTGGCGCATATGCTCTCGATACGAAATCCGTTGATACAGTAAATGTCAATAGTAAAACTGACATCATACCCAAGGTAGTTAAGACCCTTTGATAATTCAATTTCAAAGTAGAATGTAAAGAATATAGATTATTTGGAATTCGTCAGACAAGTATATCGTCATCAACAAGAGGGTATTCCCAATACATATCTATACGGACTTGTCTCTCTATCTGTGTCATTCTTTCGTAAAGAAGGAAACTACGTGTGTGTAATGCTGAACCTGGAGTGAAGTAATCTGCTGGGTCAAACTATAATCGTAATCGAGAGACAATTATGCCTCGGCATTATATAGTGGGGATTGACAAGACAGGAGAAATATTTTATACTAGACAGTAATAGCATTTTGTTATATGAGAAGACGTACAATAGCGTCTATTTTAATAGGTTTGGCTTTGATTCTAAGCACGGTCATTAGCACGGTGTCTATGGTCCAAAAGATTGCCTATGCCCAATTTAGGAATCAACCATCAAGCAATGGCGTACACGTCGCAAACTCCATGACCCAAGCGTCGACGGTTGTAGGCCGAAACTCAGCCGTACAAGGCGTAGCAGGAGCACTTAGCTCAGTACACACGACATCTGTTCAATCAATCAATAAATTCGATCTTATTCTTATCGCAATCCATCATGATACGAGTTTTGGACGTGGACTTAGGTGTGTCCTCATTCCCCAGGCTTTCCCCCTTTGTTAAAGAGTGTAACTTTTCAATTTTATTTTCTGAGACCTTGATGTTTCTTCTACATGATGGGCAAGTGCAGTTCTGATCATTAAAATTGATCGTCTTCTTATCGCAATTCATTATGATAAGAGGACTTGGAATTGTTGCGACGGCGTTCAAACAACATAAGGATAACTGCCAGATGGGCTCCCCTT
>JASHSN010000271.1 GCA_030038695.1 Nitrososphaeraceae archaeon | reverse complement strand
GTTTTTCAGGCGTCTCTGCGGGATATCCTAGACATATGATACCTACCGGTTTAACATGTTTTGGAAGCTCAAGAATTTGTGCTACTTTGTCATCTTCAAACGCACCAACGAAAGCAGCGCCGATTCCTTCATTTACAGCTGAAAGTAGGATAATCATTGAAGCAAAAGCGCCATCTATAATACTGTAAAATTCTCTTCAACGCGATTGGTAGACCGTGATGTATTTGAGCAAACTATTATCAATACTGGTGCTAGTTCAACATATTCCTGATTGACAGCTACCTTTCTTAACTTCTTCTTGGTTACACTGTCTTTTACTATGATAAATTCTTGTACCTGAGTATGACCTGCACTTGGAGCTCTATGAGCATTTTTGATTAACCTCATAATCAATTCTCCAGGAATTTGCTTATTGGTAATGTATTCTCTTATCATTTTCCTTTGTCGAATGACTTTCTCAAAATCCATAGAGTATACACCACGTGTGTTGAAATTCAAATCATTTAAATGCCAACTTGGAATTCTTATCTTTTCCTTATTCTTTTAGTATTCTTTCTTGTAGTGGACGTAGGCTTCTTGCTCAAGAATAAACTTGTTTTCTGACTATCTTTCTGAACTTGCGATATTTGCTTTTGTAATTGTTTAAGCTGGACGGACAATTGTTTAACGAATTCAGTTTGTCTATCTATAGACTTTAGCTGTTTTTGTAGCGGTTGAACCATCTTTGCTATACTATCAATTTGAGTCTGTAGCGGTTGAACCATGCGTCCTACTCTCTCCATTTGAGCCGTATGCTTCTCTAGTAACCTAGAAATAGTTGTTAGTCTAAGTGCATTTGGAGTACTAGAAAGTTTTTTTACACCTTCCTGCCGTTGCTCTTCTGTTTCGGGACTTTCAGATTCTGCCATCTGTTGTGGTTCTCCAGGCCGTACTTCTTCTAAAGGTATATCTTTGTGTTCTTCCAAATTAGTATGGATAGTGTTTTCATCTGACATGACCAAAGTTGTAGCTGATGATCAAGATGTAGTTCTTAAATATTCTAGTTGAAGTCGGAAGAAATTCACTAGTTCATGTGTGGCAATAGTCATATATCGCTAGCCTAGCCAGTACTAGCTAATCATGAAATCGTTCTTTCAAGATTGTCTCAGGACGGTCCTAAATTTGAGGCAGTTTGTGTGATTTTTCATGGGGCAATTTATCTGCGATGATAACCCGTAATAAGATCAAAATTCAACAGATTCGCTAAATAACATGGCCTAAGATAGGCTCCACTTCTAGCAAAGAAATCAAAAATAGTATAAAAAAAATGGAATATGGCTTTAATCAAATAGACTAGGGTTCAGGATCCAAGGTATTTAGTCTCTATGTACGTCACAAAGTAATCTGGGTTATAGCCTTCATTGAAGGTATTATTAAGAAGCACTTTGGGGGCATAGACAGACCCTTGCTGGTGTATTTTTAATCTTAGCCATTCTCTGATAGGGTTAAAATTACCCCTCTTGATGTCTTCCTCGTAACCCTCCAGGTCTTTGCGCATCTTTGAAGCAATGATCGCTGAAACCAGGTTTCCCAAAGTGTAAGTTGGGAAATAGCCAAAGAGGCCATTGCTCCAATGAGTATCTTGAAGCACTCCCTGTGAATCTTTAGTTGGTCTCACTCCGAGCAGCTGCTCCATTCTATCGTTCCAGAATTCAGGAATCTCAGAGACGCTGAGCTCATCTCCAAATATTTTTTTTTCTATCTCATATCTTATGGCTATATGGAGATTGTATGTAACTTCGTCGGCGTCAACTCGTATATAATCAGGCTTGACATTATTGAAATACAGGTACAACTCGTCATCTGTTGCTTGGTTTACGAAACTCACTTGCTTTCTAATCAAGGGAGCTATCAATTGAACAAAAGGCGGGCTTCTGCCCACAATATTCTCCCAAAACCTTGACTGAGATTCATGGAGCGCAAGCGAAGATCCGCCTTCAACCGGAGTAACAGACAATGACTGATCGCATTGCAGATTATACAAGGCATGACCAGCTTCATGAATAGTACTAGATATCGACTTTTTGAAATCAGTCCCTTCATACCTGGTAGTTATTCTGACGTCGTTGAGGCCCATAGCCTCAGTGAAGGGATGAGTAGATACATCCATTCTGAAACGTCCCATGTTGAATTGCAGGAGAGTCAAAATGGCATGATTGAGCTCATCAACTTTTTGGATATCATACTTTGATTTTCCGAGTTTGCTCTCTTTACAATATGGGCTGCCCGAATCTACTAGCTTTTTCAGAATCTTCTGAATGCGCGGAGTCAATGCACCAAATACTTTATCCAAATCATTTACTGTAAGCTCTTCTTCGAACGTATCCAAAAGTGCATCATATGGATGCTTTTCATAACCTATCTTGTCAGCGATTTGCTTCTTTATTTCTATCATTTTCTTCAAGTGGGGTGCATACATCATGAAATCAGATTTTTCTCTCGCCTGCCTCCATGCCATGTTGCCCCTTATTCTTTCCAGAGACTCTGCTTCAGTCAACTCTTTGGGTATTTTGATCTGCTTGGTTATTTCCCTGTCGAGTATTCGTACAATGCCCCTCTCTAAATCGCTAAGGCTCCCAGGTTTCTTCGCTGACTCAACAAGACCAACAAAGTCTTTGTTTAGCAGAAGATCCTTATGTAGCATGTGAAGTTGAGAATTGGCCAACCCTCTTTCTTCCGTGCCTTTCCTAGGCATATAAGTCTCGAAGTCCCAACCCATTAGAGCAATGGCATGACTTAGCGACCACATTGGTTTGTAAGCATCGAGGATCTGATTAATAACAGGGTTCTCGCATCTCATGTCGTCACACTCTTCATGAACTCAATCACATCGGTCTATTAATCATTGCTAGCCAGGATTACATTTGCTTCCAGAAGAAAAAGAATATGACCCAATAGGTGACCGTAGTATAGACCTGGAGATTGAAAATATTGTCGTAGATTCAGATAAAGAGATACTTGAAAGTAAGCAGGTCGAAGATATTAGACGAAGATATTCTAGGTTGAGGTCTGATCTACAAGATACGGGAACCAGGTCTGCTAAGCGCAAATTGAAAAAGTTTGGAATTTTTGGAACGGCAGCATTAAGTCTGTCATTACAATTAACCAGAGTTCCAAATGGAATAACGAGTACGGCACTAATTGATACAAATCCAATGGCTCTGTTAACGGAGATATCACAATTTCTATACATAGGAGTAGGACTATAATTGTTAGAAGAACTTATCTCCGGAAAGCAGGAAAAATGCGATCAATGCGATGACGAGAATTTCATCTGATGTATGACAAAGGAACATAGCCATAGC
>JASHSN010000270.1 GCA_030038695.1 Nitrososphaeraceae archaeon | reverse complement strand
TTGTCATTATTTTGGGCCCATATTTTACCACCATGAGCTTCTATAATGCTCTTAGAAATATACAACCCTAATCCAGTTCCACTAAAGGACTTGCTGGAAAATTTTGTAAATAGCCTCGGGAATATTTCTGGATTGATACCTGAACCAGTATCCTCAACAGTTACTATTGTCTCTTCTTGATGGTCTTCTTGCTTTTTCTTTCTTGCGACATCAACAGATACAACACCCTCGGACGTAAACTTTACAGCGTTGTCCAACAAATTAGAGATAACTTGCATTATTCTATTTCTATCACCTACTACAAAAATATCATCAGTATGACTAACAATCTCTCCGTTATTAGTGGTATTTTTAAATTCCAATTTTACTTTGTTGCTTTCGGGTAGCATGAGTTTTGTATCTTTTATAGCATCTAGGATTACTTCTTTTAAATTAAATTTTATCTTACTTAGCCTTAATGTTTCAAGCTCATTATCTAACATAATATGTTAGCTTCCCTTTTGTTTGTTTTGTGGAAACCATTTCTCACTAAGACGTCTGTTATCTTGCCGTGCATAGGCTTTTATCTCCTTTATTGATTCTGCCTTTGAGGAGGATATTTTCTTCAGGTGAAATTGGAAATGTTGCATAAGAATTCGGTTGTTGCACTATTCGGACCTCACACTTGTAGGCAAAAACGGAACAACGACGGTAAACTATATTGTGTTATAAAATCGTGTCATGCAGCATAACATAAGGAATAACATGAAAAGAAATACTTCATATTCGGACGAGAAAAAAATAGGATAGAGGACGCTATTTGTTCAGGTCTCCACCACTTTGGCTAACGCTGTCCAAGGAACCTGCAGTACATGATGGTGAGACCTTTGCTGCACCAGCCCCCTGGCTCTGTGAGCCTCCCGTAATTACACCAATTGGAGAGTTTCCACCAGCCGTATCACATTGTTGCTTTTGATTTGTGTGTGTTTGTAGATTAATGCCCGTGTTGTCGATCCTTTTCGTTATGGTTTCGTCTGCTAGGGCTGCGCGTCCATTTCCTATAGCTATTGTGCTTCCAGCTAATATCGCTGCAATTCCTGCAATTGCGACTAGTAATTTTTTATCCTTTATACTTGTCATTTTCTAAGTTCAATTGTCAGAGCTCTGCTATGCTTTATCTGCGGTGCTTTACATGAAGTGCTAAAAATATAGTAGAAACTGCCGATACATTCGTACTACGACAAATTCGTTAGAAAGATTATGGTGATAATATACGTATAATACGACTATAAGTATGTCTTTTCACAAAATTGGCTTCGACAAATCTAGCGAGTTATGATAGCTTGGGTTTTTGAAAAGAATCAAACGCACATCAAGTGAAGAAGATGGATATTGGATGACCATTTTTAGGTTCGGTGTGCAGTTATGCCTGCCAGGCCAGACAGAGGATGAGTACTCCAGAACAACTTTTTTTGCGATTTCCTTGATTCGTTCACTCATGACACTCAACCAATGGAACTGGTGAAGCAACAGTGACCTTGCTTCTGCGTCTTCCCCCGCTAAATGACTACTACAGGCAGGCAGGCACTGCCCAGGACCTACGTGTGTATCTACGTTTGCCTGCTTCTGATGCTGCAAGCCCTACGCCAGAGTAGTTGTACTGTAGCTGTCGATAGTGCTTGCCAGGGTTGCAACAAGCGATAAATGGTCTGGTTCAAACCTTGACCTATTTTTTAGTAGCGCTTCAGCATGTTTCCTGAGTTTATCTGCTTCCTCTTCCAAGGCTATAATACAATTACCTAGTCTCGTCAAATTTTCATCTGAACTCATTTCCAGTCTGTCTCAAAAAATAGACGGTTAAGAGCATTTCCTTGAGCGGTGGTTCACCGCTGACCATGGTACACGGTTTACGGTTCACCATGAAGAACGCCGTAGAAATCGGCAAGAGCTTGGTGTTCGGCTTGGTGTTCAGTTTCTATGGACGCAGATTCACGCACCACGGCTTGGCGTTCAGCTTCTAGGGACGCAGCTTGACCCCTTATTGTAGCTCCATGAGCGTCCACATCATCTGGTTGACCATGTGTTGACTCCGTTGCCGTTACTATAGGCCCTAGTCCAGCTGCAATAGCTATAAGACTCATCAATGCAATCGTTTTTGTTGTTGCCACACTTTGTGGTTAGTAATGGTAGCCCATAAATATTTTCGAGACGCATTGCACATTACACCCTGCAATTCAAAAATTTCTGAGAAGGTTTTAGAAATTATCTCTCTTATACGCTATGCTAGTTACAGGCATGAAGAAAATCTATATTGTTGATTACAAGAGATTATAGTACAATGTCTAAATCGCAAGAAGAAATGCATGTGTGGAGAAAGAAAATAGAAATGGTAGGCATTGATATAAAAAGTCTAGACCAAGATGTGGACACCAATCGTTTTAAACTAAAAACGAAGCTCATGAATCAGCACTTCATAAATGAACTAGATAAGATCGGTTTACAACTCATAAATATAAAAGGAACATTCAATGGTAAACTCGTGGTACTATTGGAACCAAAACTTTCATCACAGGACACACCCTAAAACTACGATGACGTCTGCTTTTCCGAGTTGTTGTATGGAGAGTTTTTTGTTTAAATCGTAGGAGGATCGTCTCTTTCGAGTTCTCCACTCTTGGAATAGAACATAAGTAGCATTGCACTCGCAACGCTTTGCTCGTCAGCGTCCTTGAATATTGGTCTTCAACGGACTGGTCAAATCATAGATACTACTTTTTGTTTGCATACATTTTGTTATTCCATTTTGGTTCCATATATTGCATAGATCATTAGGTACTAACAGATGACATAGATCAAATGGTCATCCTGCACTAATGGTTCCAATCTTAAATCCCCGTTTATGTGCTACGAGCCTTAGACCGAGACTCAAACCAAGGACAAGAAGTATAAGGATAAGCGCAGCTCCCCAGCCAAAGCTATGTGCATATTCATAGGGTTGGGATGCTAATCTCCAAATCCTCAAAGGGAGTGCGTCTACAGGTCCTTTTAGCGTCGTGAAGAACAGATCCGTTCCTAATATTGTCATGATTAGCGGTGCAGTTTCTCCGGCTATCCTAGCTATAGCTAATATTACTCCTGTTATGACACCACTCTTTGCACTCGGAAGAACTATACGTAATATTATTTTTCTTTTCGCAACTCCTAAAGAATATCCTGCCTCTCTCACGGAGTTTGGAACAATATTTAGTGTTTCTTCAGTAACTCTTGTAACAATTGGGATCATAATTATTGACAGAGCAAATGCTCCAGCCCATACAGAGAACGAACCAAGGGTTAGAACCAGTGTAATATATGCCACTATCCCAATCACTATCGAAGGTAAACCTACGAGAACATCGTTGAAGAACCTAACAACCGAAGGAAATATCCCATGACCTCCAAATTCTGAGAGATAAATCCCCGCAAGCACGCCCACAGGTGTTCCAATAGCTGATGCCAAGCCAACAACAATCAACGTTCCTTGAATGGCAGGACCTATACCTCCCATTCCAGATCCTATGGCGCCTGGTGGCTGTGTCAAGAAATTGATGCTCAAAGCACCGGCCCCATTTATTATAACTTCTATTAATATACTTCCCAACAATACTACTGCAAGTATAACTGAAAATACAGCAAATATACTAACCGCTTTGTCTGCAATTTTACGTCGAGAAGACCCTCTTATTGTCATCTCACGAAGCGTTTCCTTTCCGTAGTTGGTTTTGGAATCTTCCAAATTCTCTTTTACTCCCTCGCTCCTGGGCTGACTTTCACCATTCTCGCAACTAATAGTCGTGCTCCAATTAAGATCGCCATAGTTAACATAAGCAGAACTGCTCCCAAACCGATCAAAGCAGATAGATGAAGATCGGAAGATGCCTCGTTGAATTCGTTTGCGATCAAACTTGATAACGTTTGACTCGGAGAGAAAAGGGAAGTGGGGATAGCTGATGCCCCAATCGCATTTCCAATGACCAAAGTCACGAGCATTGTTTCTCCTATTGCCCTTCCCAATCCCATCAGTATCGCCCCTAGTATTCCTGACTTTGCATAAGGAAAAATCGCAATCCTGACTGTTTCCCATCTTGTTGCTCCCAAACTATATGCAGCTTCTCTTTGAGAGTCTGGAACGGCTTTCATGACTTCTCGGCATATTGAAGATACAATAGGAATAATCATAATCGCCAGAACTATGCCAGCTGTAAACCAATCAAGACCAAATGGAGTTACACCAAAAAATGGGATATACTGTCCAAAGGCGTTGTAGAGAGGCATTTCAATTAAATTGAGAATCCAAAATCTGAAAACAAACAATGCCCATAAACCATATATTATGCTCGGTACAGCAGCCAACAATTCTATAACAAAAGATAATGGACCACTAATTTTCGACAGGATCTTCGATGAAGACATTTCAGAAAGAAATATAGCAATTCCTAAGCTGAGAGGAACTCCGATACCTAGAGCTACTGCAGAACTAACCAGCGTTCCAATGATATATGGCAAAGCTCCAAAAGATTCACGACCTTCTACCGAGTTCCAGTCAGTACTCGTAAAAAATTTAAAACCTTCATACGAAAATATTTTTTCAGAACCGCTTCCTACTGCATACAATATTAGTGCAAGCATTAGAAGGGTATAAGCAGCAGCCCCTATAGCAACAATATAAAAAATCTTGTCTCCTCTTCGTTTTCCATGAAGGAAGAAAGCAGACAACTTCTTGTTACGCTTTTCACGAGATTCTGTAAGGATAATAATGCCCCTCTTTACAAGCATAGAGAGAATATCTAGATTATTTTAGAATTACTTACAAGAAGGATATAGAACTAAATCTTCTATATAGTAATCAATACATGTCATTATCTCAACAGAGATTGGAACTAGTGCCCCTCGCTTTTATTTGAGCTAAACCAAGTTTTTAGGTAGTTGCTATATCACATATAATTGATGATTATATATGTACATTAACAACGAAATTTTCCGTGATTGATCGCCCATCGTAAGAGATTTGTCTACTAATGATCTATGGATCATTTCGTTTTGCTGTTTTACATTCAAAAACACCAACATAAACTTTGTTAACGGATTACGTAAAAGGGGTATTTGATATATTTGAGGAAGTAGCAGTATTGTTAGTACTACTAACAGTGCTAGTCTCACAAAATCTCTAGGTAGAAAATATTATTATTTGTATCATACCCGATCTACTTTAAAGTCAATACCCCGAAGCCACTATGATGTAGATATTCCATGTATTTATCAAACATGCCTGTGATAACAGAATTTTTGCAATACACGATCGATATTAAAGGAATTAGGGTAAATGATGTAATACTTATTACAACTGATGAAACAGACAAAATCTACTATTTTAACGCGACTAGGATTACGGCACACATATCGAAGTAATAAAACACATGTTGTCAGTCTCCCTTTCTCTGACTCAGAATCTCACACCGTACATGTATCAAGTTTAGGAAAATAGGCAGCAAAGTTCTAAAACTATATCTACATATCCATGCCACAGGTTTTATATTGCACTATATAACTCAGGAAGTTACAAACAGGTAACTACGTTGCCTACAAACATGTAACTTACCAATTTAAGAATGAATGAGACTGGAATATGTCTCAAATCTAAGGTCAATTGTTAGCGATTTTGGCTCTTCAACCATCGATATATATGACGTGACACCTACTTGTATCTATCTGATATACCCGATCGCCTAGAACAATCCCCCCGTTTGCTTATATATGATAGACCTGTGACAGCTATCTACTCATCGACCGTCATAGTATTTCAATATATCAACACATTCTCCTAGATTGTAATCAGTTGTTGTGAAGCATCTCAAATATAGCATACATAGATTATTTTGCTGAAGGTACATGCGAGAGTTGATCTTTTCCTCAAATCCTTGGACAGCTCTAACGCTGTTGTCAGTTGTTGTTTTGTTAGTTTTTCTTGTTTTTATAAATGCTTTCCAAATAGCTTTTGCACAACATGTACCACCACAATCACCAGAACTATTAGTGGTCAATTCTATTACAAATTCTTCTAAAGCCAATGATGCGGCTGTCACGGGATTAGATGATAATAACAAGGCTGTAAAGCAGTCAGGGACCTCTAACATAGACAAAATAAGTGATTATTACCCTACGCTACAAGAAAAAGGCATAATAGATAAAATCGTGAACCATACGCTAGGTATGTTAAAACTGATGATCAGCTCGATAAACAACTCATATAATTGTTCACTAGAGGCAGTCATCTGCAGGAGTGGTAATACGCCCAACGTGATGATGTTGAGATTATAGATCTCAAGTCATGTGTCACGGATATGTCTTAATACCATCTTCCTGACATTCTTATACTGCACCAGTTATTTTTTCTATGTTATCTTATCGTTCGTAGAACTCGTAGGGATGATTATGTAACTGCCTTCAATAAATAGTAATTCACGGTTATTCTAAATCTTTTGTAGTTACAACTCTATGCCAATGTAATTATTTACTGTTGAATGGACGACGAATAAACTAGAAAAACTCTATCATATATGCATTGAAATGTGTGAGCCCGCTGGAATTCTATCTCTGTCGGCCAACACATAGATGACACTTCTAAGCTAAATCGGTGATGGGCAAAATCGGTTTATCAAGTTTAGCGTTCAAAGAAAGGAAATCCTCCCTTCCCTACTCTTCGCTATTGTAGTAAGCGGCCTTAACTCTTGTAGACTATTATGAATACGCAGGAAATTCATGCCTTTCTCGGTGGTCTTGAATGTTCTTTCTCCATCCAGATATTCTATCAGACCTTTTTTTATAAGAAGTACCAGATAATCCCTAGTCATGGCATGAGAAAGATATACGTCATACATTATTTTCGTTAATCTAATCCTATTACCGTTTGCACTTTCAAGGATTTGCGCCATGATCTCGTTTTTATCTCGATACTTTATGCCCATAACCAGGCGTATAGCATATATAAATGTATACTCCTATATGGCGGGACGGTTATATGCTTAAGTGTAAATAAATGTACATATACATATAATTTGCATATCTTCATGACGATAACCCATATGTCAGGACATAAATAAATATAAGCGTGCATACATACAAACGTTGCATATGGAAAAGGATGAAACTATAATAGAAGATGATGAAACTAAAACCACTATGAAGGTTCCTACAGATCTGCTTGATGATTTCAAACATTTGGCTATAGATATGAAAACGACCGTAACTGCTCTCATCATAGAATCAATGAGGCTATATATTAAAGACATTAAGAAGAGATAAAAACAGAATTATGTTCAAGCAATTGGTACTTTCTTGAATTGAAGCTGTAAAGTGCACATGTTTTCGAGCAGTAGTAATTTAATTAGTTAATATACGATAATAATATTGTAATAATGTTGTTCTCGTATTGCTCCTATTAAGATTCTTACAGAAGATAATAAGTGAATTAAGATCTAGACAAAGAAGGACAACTAGATAAATACATATGAACTACAATTAATCTATAAGTACTGCCAATGTTGACATCCGACTATGCGGAGGCCTTGCTAAGATAGCTGCGACACGCTGCTTTTGTATTTCACACGGCTAGGCTTCCAAGTAGTCAGGTATTTGGACAAGTTACGATTGTCTGTTTTAAGCAGATTATCTTACCGTTTTTTTAGATCGCGTTGAACCTCTTTTGTTCTTATTCATCTGTGTCCTTGCTTTTCCTGTAATCTTCTTAGCTTCAACCCTTGTCTTAGCAACCGATTTCTTGACCTTGTTTTTCGCTTGGCGTGCATTAGCATCTACTGCTTTGCCTGTCTTAGCAACCGATTTCTTGACCTTGTTTTTCGCTTGGCGTGCATTAGCATCTACTGCTTTGCTTACGGACTTGATTGTTTTAGGTGCTGCCTTGGGAATCTGTCTGGCTGTATCTTGTACTGCCTGTACCGTTTGACCTGCAGTCGTGGCTGCTTCTTCAACTGCACGAGCTGTATCGGCTGCTACATGACTATCTCTGACTTCCTTAGCTGTATCTCTAATTTCAGTCGCAGTATCTTTTGTTGCGTCTGCAGCTTCCTGTATGGCCCCTGCAAGTTCCGATATAGCTCCACTCTCATGAAATGTTCTTACTGTTTCTCTCGCAGTAGAAGATGTTTCACGAATGATTTTTGCTACATCTTTCACCTTTTTAGCGACCTCTTCGGGGTTTAATTTTTCCTCGTCGTCGTTGTTTTTTTCTAATGTGGACATCCTGCTGTTTCATATAGACAAGGACATACTTAAAAAGATAGACTAGTGAAGGCACCGTGCACTCAGAACCAGCTAATAATATGATTGCTGCAGCGTTGGGAACTCCCAACAACCTAGCGCTATTGTTTGCTGTAGGCTAATTGTAGCATAATGTGCTTCTGATATCTCGGATAAGTTCGAAATATCAAGCTGTTCTAAACTCCAATGTGACTGTTTTCCATCATAATTATATATAGTCTGATGATATTGGGATCGATTTTAGTTTGTAATTCATACAAGATGGACATACGTCAACAGAAGGTCTCTTATTAAGCAGCGATGCACACCAGAAGCAAGATTTACATAATAAGAAATTAGTTGTGGAAGCAATATTCTGAGGTTCATGATATAGTTTTTTATTTATTATGACATCGTATATCATTTTTATCATGCAGCGCGTGACACTTTTTCCATTATATTCTTCGCGTTACATCCCATATGAAGATGATCTATTTAGGGTATATATCCTATATCCATTCACATAGAAAATTTATGCTAATTGGTTTAGTTATATCCTGAGGGCAGATGGGGAATATACTCAATTCTACATTCTAAATACGGTAGCTGACTAAAAAGTACGTAAGCGTATGATATTCAAGAATTGTGTCATTCCTTACTAGGCCATCCTCTTGCAAAGCAGTGGCCGGACCTGCCCCTTAGGATTCTGTGGTCTTATCACTATATGTAGTACTTGCCAGACTGATACTGGATATAGTATTACACAGCTATAAACCTATCGATCGGAAAATTACTATTTTCTTCAATGTGCTAGTTATCTGCGATCGTAAAAGTACTAGCAACATATGATTGCAGATTGCAATCGGACCCGCTTTACCTGTTGCCTTGAATAAACTAGTCAGTTATGTCATTGAATCTGCTACATAGAGGTATCACATTATAGTAATAAAACTCGCAATTGTCTCTTATCCTCTTTACTACCATTTTTCAAAATGCACAAGTCTACTTATATCGATTCTGGATAGTTTTTCAGGCGTCTCTGCGGGATATCCTAGACATATGATACCTACCGGTTTAACATGTTTTGGAAGCTCAAGAATTTGTGCTACTTTGTCATCCGATTCCTTCATTTACAGCTGAAAGTAGGATAATCATTGAAGCAAAAGCGCCATCTATAATACTGTAAAATTCTCTACGCATACCATAGCGATTGGTAGACCGTGATGTATTTGAGCAAACTATTATCAATACTGGTGCTAGTTCAACATATTCTTGATTGACAGCTACCTTTCTTAACTTCTTCTTGGTTACACTGTCTTTTACTATGATAAATTCTTGTACCTGAGTATGACCTGCACTTGGAGCTCTATGAGCATTTTTGATTAACCTCATAATCAATTCTCCAGGAATTTGCTTATTGGTAATGTATTCTCTTATCATTTTCCTTTGTCGAATGACTTTCTCAAAA
>JASHSN010000269.1 GCA_030038695.1 Nitrososphaeraceae archaeon | reverse complement strand
CCTCTCTAATTTTCCGTTCAGTTCACCAGTCTGGTCTAATTCATCCTTTATTTGCATGGTCTTTGCAACAATATCAAGTATGTAACCTAGGAGCTGAGGCAGCATGCTATCAAATTCTGCCAGCACCTTCTCTTCCATTTTGCGGGTTTGTTTCTCAATTTTAGGATGCTTTAAGGAAATACAGCGTTGAAGCGCATCATCCTCAGTGAGTGATGCTCCTATGCTAGAGAGAGCAAAACATCGTTTAAATTTAAAAGATGTTTCATCTGCTGTAGTGTATAGAGTCCGAACACTAAATCCTGCACCAGTGGTAGCAGCACATATATCGCCAGAAAGCCAACCCGGAATATTCTTGACGTTGTCGTATGCGTTATAATAGTTATGGGCTATATTGATGATAAAGTCTAGTCTTCTTTTGTTCAAAATAAGAAGTTCCGTCTGTGAAGGATCTATTGTTCGTTTGATCATTGTTTCAAGTATTGATTTTGCAGCACCTTTAACACCCTTCAGTAGTAAAATCACATGTGCAATATCAGGAATGAACAAAGTAACGAGATATGCTTTAAACAGCAACTGATCTTCGGGATCCCTGAGATTGGTGCATTTATCGATAAACTGCTGCATTATATCTGGTGGATAGTCGCGCACTGGTATAACTTGGGGAATTTGACCGTACCTAGTGAAGACAACGGGTTGTTCGGTTAGTTTTGAATTTGGGTTACGTAACTCTGGTATTGGGTAACCTGTAAGGCTGCCAGCAGGCAGTATTCTCCAAGTTCCTGTGTCCCGTTCTATCGCTATACATGACCATCTTTCATCGGTTGGATCGAAGTATATGACTTTATTTTTCTCCTTCCATGCAACACGTAGGTTTAAAGGAATGGTTCTTCCTTCAACTATGGCATCTGATTTCAGAGAATCTATTGCCTTTTCTAGAGAATCCTTTGAGATAATTCGCTTATTTATATGACGCTTTAAAAGAGTCCTTAGATGACATTCAAATCTTCTGCTATCCATAGAAACGGCCTCGACATGAGTAGTCATGTTGACCAGAGCATGTGGTTGTCCGAAGGTATCTTTGAAAAAGATATCTCCATTCGATTCTGTCAATCGAAGTATTTCTTCAGCTACAGAGTCTTTCCTTCCTAGAGACGGATTTGCACCAATACCACTACTGCTACTGGCTGTAGATACATCGATGGCTATCTCAAGTGCTTGGTTTAATTCTGCGATAATATCATTGGCGCGAACCTCATTTTCGTTATTGTATTTAGCCAACAAATGTTTTAATTGGGAGATGCCTCGGATTGGCTTCCCTGTCTTTCCCTTTTTGTATGTCTCTGAGACAACATCCAGTCTAGCATCAGCTTCTTCATCATTAGCTGCCTTACATAGTCTGGCAATTAAGCCGGTTGCACTTAGCTCAGAGATTCCGTTATGAAAGAGATGACCAGACAACCCATAAATAAAGTCATTACGGGCGTATTCGACGTATGCATTACTATTGTGTAGAATTATGGCGAGGGATTTTTCAGCCTGTTCCGTTGTGAGAGTTCTATTAGGTTGTCTTCGCAGAGGCTGTTTTTGCAGTCCTAGTACCGATACATTAGATCCACCTGTATGAGAAGAGAATGTGTCTAGTGTCAGAACATTCTCCTCAGTAGGTTCCTTTCTTAAATATGGAGACATCCTCTTTATGATCTCTTGGAATACTTTATCATCCTCATCCACATAGATCTGTTCAGCTGTGCTATCACGTTTGTAGTTCCAGTAAGGATATTTTCGGTGTCGACTTGGTGGAAGGTGCATTGTTCCAAGTGATAGATCAGTTTTGATCTCAATCTCAGCACCCAGTTTAAAACTGGCACGTCCCATCGCTTCATGGAAAACTGGGGTCAAGATGTAGAAGTGGTAACCGTATTCCTTGCGTGTTTTGACCACAAATGTAATTCCTTTAAGCGTTTCAATGAGATCTTCTAAAGCCTCATACGCGTCCTTCGTATCCACATCGACCCCGTACAAATATAGGGACCTGCCTTTGGAGTCCTTTAAGTCAGTAAGACCAAATATTGTGGCAATATTGTAGAAGAGATAGGCCTTGTCCTGCAAACGTTTTTCTGTCCAGAAGTTTGGATTTTGGTAAATGATGCGAACTGGCTTACCTTCTGCTGATGGGAATGTTTTGATTTCTTCGTCAGTTATTAGATGATCGTACACGTTGGGAATTTTCGAATCTGATGAGTACGGCACCACTTTTCTAAATCCAGCATTATGGAGTCCAATTGTATCATCAGATGAAATTGTTTTAGCAGTAGGACTACTACTACTACTACTACTACTACTACTATTACAATTGACACTGGCATCTATCTTATCGTTATCTTCTGACGACAAATTAAACACCCTCTCCAATATCTGCTAAAACCTGTTCTAGTTTCTCAACAGATATACAGCACATTTGAGCTATCTCATATCTTGCACTCTCGCCACAAAGTGAAGTACCGAGGTCTTGCAAGAACTGGATATCATTCTTGAATATCACACGATGTTTATTGCCATTGGTGTGATGAATAATTGGATATTCGTTCGAATCGTACCCCACGGTTTCATCTTCAGTAAACTTGGAACAATCGATACAATAGACTCTGCTTTTGTATTTACTACCATGGGCTGCGAAATCGTTTTCAATGATATGCATACTTATCACTTAACCCTTGTCTAACAGCAAGCCCAAAGCGTAACAGGTCTTCAGCGCAATATTCGCAGAAGTAACCCGTTCGTTTAAGATACTGAACAGCTAGCACTATTTTTCCTTCGTTTTCACAGCCCTTACCAGCACACTGCTTGTAACCTTGTGAAATATTGTTTAATTTATCCATGATGAAGTATCAACTCCGGAGATTATTGGCGTGGTGATTGACTTGCTGTTGCAATCCTATTGCAAAATACTTATTCCGCTGTGTGTTTCCTTTATTTAATTAAACTTTGTCAGGATGGGCGACTGATAATGATTTAGGGTATAGAATCAAAAGGATTATTCCGTATTTGAACGGTGACCGTGGAGGTTTTAATCCTAAAAGAATGCAAGACGACAGATACCTTATTCTTTTGTATGGAGCTACTATGATTGAAGACTTTAAACTGCATGGTACTCCACACAGAAAGTTATTGTATTTTTCATATAACGATTTAAAAAAAATTACAAAGAATCCCATACTGGATTCTCACGTGGGTCGCCCACTTCAGTTCGAAAGCACTAGGACAGCAAGAAAAGTATATCCAAAGTTACAGAACGAGGGATATGTTACAATAGAGAAAATTGACTTTCAATCTGGGGGTCACGGATACGGTGTAGCGATCACCACAAAAGGAATAGAAATAGCAAGAAAGAGGCTAAGCGAAATTGACAATAGTTTTTTACATCTTGACGAGAACGTTATTAAATGCCAAAATCACGGATTAAACTGGCTTAGCAGTGATTATTTTGAATTACATAGAAATATCGACAATGATTTTGATAATTGGAAGAAAGGATTCGATTTACCATCTATAAAGGCAAAGAAGGAACTAAGGCGAAAAGGACTAATAGATGACATCAAAGACAAGCTTGAAATCCGGGGTAAACTGTTGATAGTTGGACAGTCTAGAACTTCTAAAACCACTACTCTTATGGAACTTATGTGTGATTACTTAGATGCGGGATATAAAGTTCTCTACAATTATGGAACGATGGATATAAGAAATGTTGATGGACTAGTAACTTTCGTAGAAGACATAGTTAAGATGGATAAAATTTTAGTCGCAATTGATGATGTACATAGAAAGGAAACATATTCAATATTTTATTTCATCAATAATTTGTCATACTCACTGTTTGGAAGCAAGTTGAAGATCATTATGACGGCCAAACAATCCGAATTTGATTTGTTGCTAAAGGGACCTGAAAACGTGGAAGAAGAAATCACAAGGCCAATTAGGAAACTCTGTGCAGATCCGAACTTCATTTATCAGTTGCCCCCTTTTACTAAGGAAGAAACAAAGGAGTTAGTTAAACGATACTCAGGGACAGTTGGTGATGAAAAAGTTGCCGAAATAACAGAAGAAATTTATAGTAATACAAAAGGGGACCCTGCAACGGTCAAATTCTCTATTCTTGATAAACGGCTTGAACAAGATGTCGCAGAGATGTCTGGTTATTATCTTAGGTCTCCGCTAGAAAGGAAAGCTATACTGATATGTTCGATATTGGAGATTTCTGAAACAGAAATAACAGATACACTCCTTGAAAAGTGTGGAGTATTGGAGACCGCACATAATCTCGATGGAACGGTATTGAATCGAAATTCGGATGGTTCATGGAAGATCAAGGAAACTCGTAGATGGACACTAAAGCTGTTTTCATTTTTCTTTAATAAGAAAAG
>JASHSN010000268.1 GCA_030038695.1 Nitrososphaeraceae archaeon | reverse complement strand
AACATGCAAGAACTAAATAAGAAATAATCTGGGTCACTAATATGGCTGCTGCAGAACACGCTGGTGGAGACAAGATCGTTTATTTTGGTGTGATAAACGTTAATGAAGGTGCAAAAACTGTAGGTGCTGTCGACATCTGGCGAAGCGTAATCACCAAAGAATTATTTTGCGAAGAAAAAAGGTTAGGTGTCTTGGGGATCGCGGATTACATTGGAATGCCTAAGATTGATAAGGACGAAAAATGGGCCGTTGCAATAAATAGAAAAAGGAATGGCCCTGACAAATGGAGGTTAGTAAAATTGATCAAACAAGGCAGGTTCAAGTTCATTGATACGGATGAAGAGTCTAGCATCGAAGTTGACGTCAAAGAATACAAATTCCATGATACCGAGTGGTGGAGTTTTCTTGTTGAAAAAAATGTAAATCTTACTGTAGATGTAAATAATGAGAAGAACGCAAGATGATTGGACGAAATGGTTCAGAAGATAGTATCGATGTGGTCGTTTTTATTGACAATGCCACGGGAGGTGCATTTGCTAGTAAGTTGCTAGGCCGTTTTGTGTTAAAGGATCGCGAATTTAAATTTAAGGCAATTGCATTTGGAAGAATTGGGGGCCACAATGTTAGTCTTAGACTATCAAAAAAGACCATAGGGGAAATCAGCAAGATGAGCTTCGATCCTGACAAGGTGCAACTAGCTGTTCAAAGAAAGATAATTGAAGGCGACGTGATTCTTCCTGAAAATCTAAAACATCCGGGTTGATGTTTACTGATGTCCTCTCTAGTAGTATGCCAGAAGTTTTCTATAAAGTATTCAGAACAGTGAACTACTTACAATGGTACATCGCGAAGAGGACACGTACCTACGATGTAACTCCTTGGAGAACATATACGACAGGACTTTTTGTAATAGAACAGAGAAATTGGAAGACCTGATTTGTAGTCGTTCCATCACATAACGATGGCGATAAAGCGTTTTGTCTTTGCTCTTGCATTCATCCATTCGAAGTGTAAGTAACCGTCATCTGTAGTAGAATTGCCAATATTGAATCCAATTCTATGAGATACAAGGGAAGGTCTCGCCAGTAACTGCAGTAACTGCACCTATATCAAATGGGAACAAGAGCAGTTTGTCCGGTGCAGAAAACGCTGATAGAAATACTACTTTCAATATTGCTCGCCGAGGATTGGATCTAGTAGTAACCGTGTACATACCCAGAACCTTCTCTAGAGAAGAATACGATGATGAAGGAGGAGCTAGCAGTCTTTGATCCCGCGGTGGTTCACAGCAACGATTCCGCTAATGCTCTTCCGCAACTACATCTTGTTCTCTCATTGGATATCAATGGGATCATTTCCGTAATCAAATTCCTTGTACTCTCAACATTTTTTTTCAACTGTTCTAAAATATCCTTGGCGTTTACCGGAGATTCAGACCATACGTCATAGTCTGTAATCGAAGAAATAGAGACGTAGCATATTTCTGCCTCCCTTGCAAGGATGCATTCGGGAACTAGAGTCATCCCAATTATATCACCTCCTAATACTTCACGGAACAATCGAGATTCTGCTCTAGTAGAAAACCGTGGCCCTTCTATACATATGTATGTGACCTTCGGATGAACAATATTTTTTAATTTTGTAGCACATCGCACTGCAATATTACGAAGATCGTCACAGAACGGATCAGCAACAGAAACATGGCAAATTTCTCCACCATCGTAAAAAGTGTATTCTCTTCTCTTTGTAAAGTCGATAAACTGGTCGGGAATGGCAATATCTCCAGGTCTGTATTCATTCCTCAAACTTCCTACTGCAGATGGGGCAATTATTCGTGTGACACCAATCTCTCTTAACGCCCATATGTTAGCACGGTTGTTGATTCGATGAGGGGGGATAGTATGTCCTCTTCCATGTCTTGGGATAAAGGCAATCCTTCGCCCTCCAAATTCTCCGATATTGATAAGGTCAGACGGCTGCCCGTAAGGAGTGTAGACCTTCACCTGCTTGTCAACGCCGAAAAGCTCAGCAGTGTAAATCCCAGTCCCCCCAATTATCCCTATGTCAGCAGAGTGTTTTTTGTGCATGGGACTAGCTATAAACTGCTAAAGAATAAACCTCGTGTCCTGACTCCCTTAGTCTCGTGGCTCCATGAAGGTGAGCCAACTCGATGACGAAGGCAAAAGCTGAGACTTTGCCGTCTAGTTCATTTACTAGTTCGGCAGCTGCGAAAGCAGTACCGCCTGTCGCTATCAAATCGTCGACGATTAGGACTGTCTGACCATGCCGTATTGCATGCTTTTGAATTTCCATTATCGCAGTACCATATTCAATATCATATGATTTTCTGATAGTTTCGCCTGGTAGCTTACCGGCCTTTCTAATCATGGTCATTCCCTTGCCAAATCGCAATGCCAAGACAGTAGCAGTAACAAACCCTCTTGCTTCGATGCCTGCAATTATATCGAATGTATGATTCTTTAATATAGTCTTGAATTGGTCTGCGATGTAGTTCAAAGCTTCTATATTGCCAAATACGGGGCTAATGTCTCTAAATAACACACCGTGCTTGGGGAAATTTGGACAATCCTGTATTAGTTTGTATAAATCTATGCTTGTCGATGCCAATGCTA
>JASHSN010000267.1 GCA_030038695.1 Nitrososphaeraceae archaeon | reverse complement strand
GCTGCGTATCAATGACCATTGGAATCTGTTTCTCCTATCTACTGATGTACTAGAGATTTATACTCTGGTTTGTAGAGCATAGCTCTGAGCCAAGCATTGATGTCTTTTGGTGGATCTTCTCGTGCTAGACCGCGCTCAAAAACAAGCCTTGCTACTCGTTCGGCAGTGCGCACCTCTGTATCCAAGATGTTACTTTGTGGTGGGTATAGCATGCCCATCTTAAGCTGCTTGTCAGTCACCTGGTCTGCAGTGGCCCGGGCAGCTTCAATGAACATTTCATCGGTCACAAACTTTGGGTTGGTAGCATAAATCGTAAGACCGATCGCTGGATACACGTAGACGTTGTTTGCTTGTCCTGGAAGAAAAGTATTACCATTATAATGGACTGGAGCAAATTGAACGCCTGCCCCGTAAAGAGCCTTGCCGCGGGACCAATTATATGCCTCTTCAGCAGTGACCTCGGCGTGTTCGGTCGGATTCGACAGCGCGAATATGATCGGTCGCTGATTAACCTTGGACATGGTCTCCACCACAGCTCGAGTAAACGCCTTACCTACAGCACTCACTCCGATTAGAATGCTAACTTCGATAGAGTCAATAGCCTCGACCAGATCGTGAGTTGGAGCGTGCTTATGAGCGTACACTTTCTGTTCAGGATGCAGGTCTTTACGCGTGTTCTCGAGTAAGCCGTTCGTATTGAACATCCAGATGCGGCCTCTGGCCTGTTCCTCAGTTAGTCCCTCGAGCTTCATTGCTGACACGATCATGTCAGCAATGCCAATAGCGGCCGATCCGGCACCAAAAAAAAGAACACGCTGATCTTTGAGGATCTCTGCAGTTATGCGCATGGCAGTCTCTAGTCCAGCAACGATTACACTGCCAGTTCCTTGAATATCATCATTGAAGCAGCATACTTTGTCGCGGTAGCGAGCCAAGTAGTGGACGGCATCGGTACCTCTCCAGTCCTCAAAATGGATGCAGCAATCCGGGAAGGATTCTTGGATTGCCTGTACGAACTCATCTACGAATGGTTCTGTCTCTTGAATAGTAGGACGTGTTTGACGTAGACCTAGATAGAGAGGATCGTTTAACAATTCATGATTGTTAGTACCGAAATCAAGCAGGAGTGGAAGAAGTGGTTGGGGTGGCACACCTGCGCAGGCAGTATACAATTGCAGCTTTCCAATCGGTATGCCCATGCCGTTCGCACCAAGATCCCCTAGGCCGAGGATGCGCCCGCCAGAGGTTGCGCAAACTACACGCACATTCTTCTCAGGCCAGTTCCTAAGGACCTCACGAACACGTCCTTTTTGATTCATCGATATGTACATTCCGTGAGGTCGACGATAGATGTGGCCGAACTTTAGGCAAGCTTCACCGACGGTCGGAGTATAAAGTATCGGCATGAAGTGTGCAGGGTCAGACATGACCACGTAGTAAAAAAGGGTCTTGTTTGAATCGAATAGTTGAATCAGGTAGATGTAACGCTCAATGTCAGTTGGCTTTTGTCCCAATTGTTGGAGGATACGTCGGTGTTGTTGGTCGAGAGTCTCTACTGAAGGTGGTAACAGACCTTCTAGAGCAAAGGCAGCGCGTTCGGCATCTGTAAATGCTGTACCTTTGTTTAGCGCTGATCTTTCGAGAAGGTTCATTCCTCTTTCATTACAAGAAACTGAACCAGTCATACCATGAGTAGACATAACGTATAATACAAATGTTCACTTAAAAAGATAGCGGGAAGAGCAGATCTGTTTAGTGACCTTGTTCTGCTATTGTTTAAGCCCACCTAATTGTCGACGGTTTCTTATATCTTGGGCGATTCTATAGCCCTTCTGCCTCAAGTGGATTTTTTCCGTATATGCATTCTCGTAGATTCAGTGGTATTCGTCATATGCGTATTACATTAGGAGACTAGTGGATAAACCGATAAGCATGTTGTCCTAGAGGATAGAGAAAGGCGATGCCAAAGGTGTAGTTTGATACTCCTGAATGGATTGTAGAATGCAATTCTATGGTGACATGTTTGTTACGAGAAATATTACGATAAGTGCTGTGTAGTATATCTTGCTAGCGGTAGTACTAATCGTGCTTAAAGAGGCTGTAATATAGACCACATACTTTCATCTAGACTATATAGGTCTAATATGGTATAACGAATCTAGACCTCTCTCCATCTCCTAAGGGATAAATCCGTACTTGCGGATACTTTCTAATTTATCTTACGCTAGGCATCTTGTCATGTCGTAGGCCGAGCCCCCAGATAAGACTATTTGCTGTAATTCTTAGAAAGATGACAAGTTTATAATATTTAGTATGGCTGGGATTTCTATGTGAAAGCCTGCAATACGTACGCAGAAGCATGCTGAAAATGTATATTCGTAACACACAGATGGTTGCCAAAGTTGCATTTGTCCATTATCAACAGACAGAAAAAGAACGTAGTACTACGCTTTATAGTAATACCTAATGCCTAGTTTATAGCGTGTTTAGCTACAAAATGGCGATATTTGACGTACCTAATTACCTTAAGCTTCTGGGATTAAAATAACGTGATTGTCTTCTATTATTCCAGCGTTCTATGCGATTTTTGATTGTGTATACAGGATAGACAAAGTACCAGGCTATATAGTATAGTTGTTTATAATTTGGTTTATCATGTGCTTCCTGCGCACGTTTCATCATTATATCTATTTCAGATAGAATCTTGGCTTTTTCCTGTTCATACCATTTATCCCATTTTTCCTGATTATCCCATTCCTTCAATTAACGAATCCCGGCTCCTTTAGCATACGCGTGGATCCAATGGGGCTGCCTTCTACCAACCCGATAGACTAGACTTGTCTAGTGTACACAAATAAGATAACAACAAAGAGTATATGTCTACGTATATTCAAAACACCCATGGTTGATTGGCATCATAGAAATGGTGATAGGTTCGATAACAGAGAATCAAATTGTGTAGCATTACGTCCGAATTCTCATGCAATTAAAACTTCTAGATTCTTCTAGATCCGATAACTGAATTCGATTTTCATACGCAACCAATATATCGTCTGTAATTCATATAGCTTGAAGTATAATTAATGACGATGCTTTGTGATTACTGATATGTATCTTAAAGCGATAATCGATAAGACTACAGTAGCTAGGCTAGCAACAGTTGATTCAGAATGTAAGCCACATTTGATACCAGTTGTATTTGTATTTGATAACGACTGTTACTTTATACCAATAGATGAGAAGACTAAGCGATCTAAGCCTGAAAATCTAAAAAGAATAAAGAACATACAACAAAATCCAAACGTTGCCTTATTAATAGATGAATACAATGAAGACTGGAGAAGACTTTATTTTGTTATGATTCAAGGAAAGGCCTCGATAATAGGAGGTAAAGAATTAGAACAAAATGAACATGTATTGCTAGAAAAAGCACACAAATTGCTGTCTGGTAAATATGTTCAGTACCAAGAAACCGGTATAGGACACTATGTTATAATGATAGTTCCACAAAAAGTAATAACTTGGAAGAACGTATGATTGATTTATCATCTTATTCATCCGATCACACCGCTATTCACTATTACTATCTGGCAAACTTAGAAAGTTGTTTTGTTATGTCCATAACCTTGTCAAGGTCTTTACCCATGGGCACAAATATTATATGATCTATCCCCATCTGTTTTATTCTTTGTATGTCATTGCCTGCCTGATCGATTGTTCCAGTTAATGGAAATCTTTGACCTTCATTTGTTAGTTGGCTTTTTGAATCAACGAT
>JASHSN010000266.1 GCA_030038695.1 Nitrososphaeraceae archaeon | reverse complement strand
CCATCCCCTATTCTTTCTTTGGGTGTTTAATAATTCTGCGTGTTCGTCATTTATACCTGGAATCAAAATTGGAACATCTTCTTCATATCTAAAAGCAGCAGCAGTACTTATAACAGGAACCGATTTTGCAAATTGTGGCTCAATTACTTTTGCGTCCTCAGATTCCAAAGCAGTAAATATCATATCAAATCTTTCCGGGCGTATATCTTCTACTCTGCTAACGATGACATCTCTTATATATTCTGGAATTGCCTCTCTGTTTTGCCAACGCGAAATACCAGAATTTGGTTCACGAAGTGCATCCATGTACTTTTTACCGGCGGATCGTTCTGATGACACTATTTCTGTTAATTCAAACCATGGGTGTTTGTTTAGTGCTAAAACAAATTGCTGTCCTACAACGCCCGTGGCTCCGATAAGAGCAGCTGTTAGCATACAATGGCAAATAATCGATATGCATTTAATAATCGTTTTCAGAATTGTAACTAATCTAATTTGCTATATTTCTTTGATACCGAAGATATATATGATAATATGTAAACTGGAATCATAATAAATGGAAGAAGCGATCAAGTAATAGAAAAATTATGATAGGGCCAAGTGCTTGCTTCCACGGGGGTATTTATTCGGTAGATCCTAATTTAGTGAAGGTCGATTTTAGTTCAAGTATTAATCCACTTGGAGTTTCCAAGTATGTCCTGAGATCTATCACGAAAGATCTGGGATCGCTTACTTCATCGTACCCTGATCCTGAATGCAGAGATCTGAAAGAAAATCTGTCAGATTATCTTCATACTCATCGTGAATGTATTAACATAGGAAACGGAGCTACCGAAATAATACACAACTTTGCTCGAATGTATGCAAGGAAAAAAGTAATCATCCCTTCTCCATCATTTTGCGAATATGAACTCGCATCGAGGAGAATGGGTGCATGCATCTTTTTTGTGCCCCTGCATAATTTGCACCTAGATGCTGATCAAATTATTGAAAAAGCTAGAGGGTCTGACGCAATATTTTTATGTAATCCAAACAACCCTACTGGCCTACTTTACAAAAAGTCGTTAAAAAAGATTATCGAACGCATCGACAATTCCACCAAAATTCTTGTCGACGAATGTTTTATCGAATTTGTTGATGAATCAGATCGGCACACCATGATCAGAAGCATAGAGCAATTTGATAATCTAATAATTTTGCGATCACTAACAAAATCTTTTGGCCTCGCTGGTCTTAGGCTCGGCTACAGTGTGTCCAACTCTAAACTTGCCCTGAAATTGGCTGCTGGTAGAATATCTTGGAACGTAAATGGGATTGCACAAAGAGCTGGCAGCGCAGCACTCATGGATTTAGAGCATTTAAAGAAAGCACGGACGATTGTACAAGAAGAGCGTGAGTTCATGTACGTCAACATCAGGAAAAGAACTCAATTTTTTGCACCTGTTAAATCTGACGCAAATTACTTTTTGATTCGTATAAAAAATAACAAATACTCATCGACGGAAATAAGAGATTCGCTCTTGACGAAAAATGGAGTACTTGTGAGGGATTGTAGTTCATTTACCAGAATGGGATCAAATTACATTCGAGTAGGAATCAAAAATCACGTAGAGAACCTCATCTTACTGGATGCTTTGGAGTCATTTGAAAATTGAAGGCAAAGCTTTTGATGATCCAAGGAACATCATCTGGCGCAGGTAAAAGCACAATTGTTATAGGATTATGCAGAATTTTTGCTGATTTAGGATATCGTGTAGCTCCATTCAAGGCTCAAAATATGTCTTCAATTACACACATTATTACTAAAAAATCTGAATCTCTAAAAATAGCTCAAGCACAAGCTATCCAAGCCGAAGCCTGTAGAAGACGACCAGATGTAAAAATGAACCCCATTTTATTAGAACCACGCGGTAACTATCGTAGCAAGGTTATCTTGAACGGTAAGTTCTTTTCCGAGATGCATGCGAAAGAATACTATGAAACATTTACGTTGCAGAAGGGTTTCCCAGTCGTCATCGAGGCGCTTCAAAACCTTATGGAGGAAAACGAAATAGTGGTTATCGAAGGGGCCGGGTCACCTGCTGAAATTAACATTTCGAAATATGACATCGCAAATATGCTGCTTGCAAAGAAAGTCGATGCACCAGTTATCATTGTAGCAGATATCGAAAGAGGAGGGTGCTTTGCTAGCATCGTAGGTACTCTCATGTTATTAAAGCCTCAGTATAGGAGACTAACACGTGGTTTCCTAATAAACAAATTCCGCGGCGATCCATTGATCTTAAAACCAGGAATAATTTCAGTAGAAAGAATTACGCGGAAAAAAATTTTTGGAATAATTCCGAAATTGGCCTTTAATCTGCCACCGGAGGATTCTCTCGACAGTGCCTCAACAATTGAAATTCCACAGAGAGATCGTGATAAGGAAATCGACATTCTGGCAAATTCGTTAAGAGAAACGATCTCTTTAGAGGAGATAATGGCAAATGTTCTTGGTCTAAATAAGCTATAATGCTAACTTGCTTCGAATATTTAATAATTGGTCTAATAGGAGCAATATTAATAGACATCATGTTGGGGGATCCCCTTAACAGATTTCATCCCGTGTCATGGATAGGGACACTAATCTCCACGCTTATACCAAAAATCAAAGCCTATGGGGTGATTAACGAAAAACTGCGGGGTGCAATTTTCGCGATCATATTAGTTACGTCAATTGGCACAGCAACCCAGCTATTAGTGCTTGTATGTGCTCATTTAGCTGGAATAGTCGCCGCTACAGTCCTCACGACTCTAATACTGAAAACTACTCTTGCAATAAAGGGAATGGAACAACATTCAATTCGGATCACAGCCGCACTAGAACGGGGCGACCTTAAGGGCGCACGACAAAATTTGTCGTTGATCGTGAGAAGACCTACTGAACAACTCAGTAGACAATCTGTCCTTTCTGCTACAATAGAATGTATTGGAGAAAGTACTGTCGACGGAATTGTCGCGCCCTTGTTCTATTATTCATTTTTGGGACCAACAGGTGCGTTGACATACAGAATGATTAATACTCTTGATTCGATGGTAGGGTACAAAGAAGAATATTACAAGAATATTGGATGGATGTCTGCTAAATTGGACACTATCTCCAACTATATTCCTGCTCGCATCACATCATTTTTGATGGTTATTTCATCTCAATTGGTTGGCGCTGACTGGAAGAATTGTCTCAAAATTTTGCGTGCGGATCACAACAAGACTCTTAGCCCAAATGCTGGATACCCCATGGCTGCAATGGCTGGCGCCCTTCGAATTAAGCTTGAAAAAATCGGACATTACTCCCTTGGAGAAAATCACGAGCCCTTGAGTATCGCTAAATGTAGGACAGCACTCTCTATAATGAAATTGACGACCATTCTGTTCAGCGCTGGTATGTCTATTCCAATACTATTGATTTTATATTTGGTTGGTTGGTGGAAACTTCTGTTTGGTTTTTAGGTCTATACAGGCAATAATTTCATTTTTGTCAATAATACCTGTTGCTAGACATTCAACTCAAATTGATATTAATTATGTTGCAAAAGTGATGTATCTTTTTCCCTTCGCTGGTACCATTATTGGGACCATAGTTGGGATATTCGCGTATGCCGTCTCTTTCTACGTACAACCGTTTCTACTTGGATTTCTGGTTACGGCGTTACTTCTATTAATTACAGGAGCAAACCATACGGATGCACTTGCTGATTTTGCCGATGGATTAATGGCTAAGGGAGGGAAAGAGATTAAGTACAAAGTGATGCTTGATCCATCGGTAGGATCTGCCGGGACGGCCGCCGTCGTGCTTTACGTCGTTGGCATGGTTGTTGCGATATCTAACTACAATCATGAAGCGATAAATCTACTGACAGGCCTTGTGGTTGCAGAAACTACTGCGAAGTATATTATGGTAGTTCAAGCGCACATAGGATTATCTGCATGGGAAGGTTTCAGTTCTCCGTTTACTGCGAGCATGAAGGATAAACGAAAATTCTTGGCTGCTTCTGCCATTATGATTCTAATACTCGTAGCAACAAGGGGCGGTTATCCAAGTGTAATATCGTTGATTGGTTCCTTGCTGATTGGGGTATTAATTTACTACACTTCAAAGAGAAGCTTTGGTGGTATATCCGGCGACGTCTTAGGTGCCTCAAACGAGCTTATTCGTCTCTCATCTTTAATTATTTTCTTCGCAGCTACAAACGATTGGACCAAACAAGCGATATGATAGCTGCTTTGATGTGTGGCGGGAGAGGGACCAGGATGAACACAGTCATCGAAACCGAAAAACCATTGTTAAAATTGAAAGGTATGACTATGGTTGAAAGAGTACTACGCGCGTTGGTTGGGTTCCGGCAATTCGAGAAAATTGTAGCCATTTCGAGTCTTAATACGCCTGAAACTACCGTGTTCCTACGTAACCATTATTACTTTAGCTCGGGACTGATCGATGTAGTTGTAACTAACGGAATAAGCTATTCAAAAGATCTTTCGATAGTTGTGCACGAGTTCGAGCCTTCCAGGGTCTTCGTAGTATCGGCAGATCTTCCACTCCTAAATCCAAAAATTGTTCAAGACATATCTATCAGATGTATGCCTAATTTTCCTTGCGTGTCTATCGTGCTTGAAAAACTGTTTGTCGAACGTATCGGTCTAGAACCTAGCATAACGATCGTTATAGGAAACAAAGAGTATTCTCACTCTGGTATAACTATTCTTGATCCTTCACAAGTTAACCACGACGGTATCTTGGAAGAACATTATATAGTCATAAACAAGAAGGAACTCGCGGTCAATGTAAATTCAACAAGAGAATTAGAGATGGCAGAAGCAATGCTCGAGGAGAGGAATTAGTCGAGTATGTTTTGGACTTTGCCTAGAACATTTGCTTTGGCGCCAGCCTTCTTAGCAAGTGCTTGACCGCAAGAATTACAATTAATATCGGTTGTTGTATGTGTAAAGATAATCCTCTTTTCTCCACACTCAGGACATTGAACTGAAATAAAATTACTTTGCGGTTTCGGTATCATTATGTTTCGTTTAGAGGTCATCGTCATAAATCCCTTATTAGGGCTGTATTTCAAGTTTACGTATTCGTATGCCTGTGGCGTGCCTCTGTCTTTGACATGTTTTACAGGTATAACGTAATCTAATCTTCTTTGTAGTCTTAGCCGTCCTCTTTAGTTCAGGAAACTTTTGTCCGCCATAACCTCGCTTATCCTCAGCGTGTCGACGCGCACCCTGTGCCATAGCTCTATCTTTGCCCTTTTTATAAATCGACACAGCCTGGACTGTGTGAGTCTTGCATTTAGAACAGAATTTCTTCTGCTCTTTCTGCATCTTCATTATATTAAATGCTAGACGGGGGTAATTTAAGTAAAGCGCCCATAAATGTTGTGTCTAATTTATAAAAATATACGCTAACTTAGTTGCTCAATAAGAGTAGCGACTAATGATTCATAAGTAAGGTACCATGGCACAGGAATAAATTGGATTTCAGCTTACAATGAAGTTCTTGTCCTTATAGTCTAAATTCTATAGTTATCAAAATGAACTGATTCATCTCCAGTGTAACTAAATTGTACTGTACTTTGGTATAGAAATCCTTCTTGCAATAGTTAGACGGAATGAGTGAACAGTGGCAAGCAAAGGGGAAGTCTTGTCTCAGACGTAAACGTCAGTTATTTCTGGTGAGGACTTGATATCTCGAAAAGTCCACAATGTTAGATTATACTTAGTAAGGGTAGTGAACATAGCTAGACTGATGAAAAATGATTCAATGCTCGACATGATTTCCTAAGCTACTAAACCAGGATAACTTTGATAACATTAAGATTTGTGACACACTCTGTTTTTACTTCACTTTTTGACACGCGTCTTTTGATCTTAATTTTAGTCATTTGACAGACGTGTTCCTATATGCATCGTGATGTTATGTGCTGAGGAGCGAGAACGACTCTCCTGTGCTTGAAATTATACCTGAAATTGACTATCGCATCGGTTAACATCCCATGGTGTTACTCCTGGCTCTACGGAATCGCCCATCTCAGACCACATATAACTTATTCAAGTTGTTTGTACTATTGATCAGTTTACGATATATCGATTCAATATATTAAAAATGATTGCCGCTTATGAGTCAATTAATACGATCTATTAACTGTTCGTCATTACATTCCTGAACAAACTAACTGTATCTATATGAAATTCTGTTGGTTTGTCGAATTCGGACTTTGTTGTGAAAAAAGTAATAATACTGGGCACCAGCAAAAAATATAATATTTTATGAGAGATTCAGAAAAGATTGAATTCGAAGTGAGAGAAATATCCCCTAAAGACTTGCCAAGAGGTTTTTTCGAAACGTTATCGAATTTAGCCGAGGTCGGAAGAATTAGCGAAGACCAAGAGAATGCAAAGAAAATTTTAAGAGAGATTGCATCTTATCCATTCTGCAAAATCTTTGTTGCAGTTAAGAACGACGGAGAAATCGTCGGTTCAAATACTTTGCTAATAGAACAGAAGTTTATACATAATGGAGGAAAAGTTGGGCATATCGAAGACGTAGTAACCAAAAAAGGATACGAAGGTATGGGTATTGGTACTGCGTTAGTCGGCGAATCGTTAAGGTTTGCCAGACAAATGAAATGCTATAAGGTGATTCTAGATTGCTCAGAAGAGAACGTGCCATTCTATAGTAAAATCGGCTTCAACGAGCATGGGATCTCGATGAGGTATGACTGTATCCCGCCAACAAGCGAATACAGCTAACGAGTCGATTACATACATGTATTCGGGTAAGAGGTAGTGGAGACGAGAAATGTTTGATTTCGACCATTTTAAGGAAGAACCGATGCAGCCAAAGCGTAATCTAACATTATGTGGCTTGTTATTCGAGGCAAAGGCATTGAGTGACGTAAGCAAAATCAGTCAGTAATAGTGAATTGTAGATTGAAAGATACCGTGACCCCAGGTCGTGTTAGATTCACTCCTACAAACCACGATTCAATTTATGAGCAATTTGAACTTTTATTGGTGGTCTAAGCCTGTCCGCCAGCCACGATGCCGTCGTCTTCAAAATATTTTACCCGCTCTTTTTTAAATTCGCGTAAGCTGAATAAGATCCTATAATCTTTGATGCCAATCGATTTAGATATCTCGATTGCAATTTTTTCTGCTGATACTATTGTACGTGCGTGTATCATACTAAACAGATTAAACTGCCAGTCTGGATAAATTGGTCTCCGATAACAATGACTGACCTGCGGATAAGCTGCCAGCTTATTGCCGACCTCATCAATCCTTAAAAGAGGAACTTTCCATACTACCATACCGTTGGCAGTGAAGCCAGCATCCCTATGACGCAAGATTGCTGCGAACCTCCTCATTACTCCGAGATCTTCGTATTCTTTAGCTTTTGAAAAGAGTTGAGAAGTTGTTATGCCAAGACTGTCTGCCATCTCTTTAAATGGTTCTGGTATTACCTTTAAATCCTTCTGAAGTTCCCTGACAAATTCTTTGTCTCGTTCGGTAAGATTGAATTTCTGTGCATTTAAAGTCTTGACACTATCATTTGGTTCAGGTACTTTGGCATCGTCATTTACCATATCCAGTCTAACGCCTATCTTATAGAGCTTCAGTGTTGGCAACACGCGATATTTAATAACACCATCTATTGAAGCCATTCTGTCTAAATCAGTCTTCATATCCGCATATGGTGGAACAGCAAGAGTAAACCACATGTTAAATTCGTGATTTCTCTCATAATTATGACTCACTCCTGGATGCCTGTTTACCTGTTCAGCAACATGATCGAGTTTATTGGGTTTAACGGCGCAAGCGATAAGAGCACTTTTATAACCAAGTCGTCTTGTGTCGAAAATCGCATTAATCTGTCTAATGAGACCTATTTGCTTTAAGTGTGAGGTTCTTTGTATAACATCTTCTTCAGATGTATTGTACCGTTTTGATATCTCAAGATATGGCCTATCAGTTAGCGGGAAAACCCATTGCATTTCATTCAAAAGCTCTTTATCTACATTATCCAGTTGATGAGCTTGAACAGATGTTGCTACCAAGGGCTACTCGTCATACTAGCTCATCTATTAAAAACCTATCACAATTGTGTCAAAGTATCGACTGTAATTATATACCCGATTTCACTTTTGGAGGATCCAATATTTCCAAACGCTATGTGCAGATAGTACTTGCCTTATTGAATTTCATGTTTAATGACTTCGTTTAGACAAGGAAGGAGACGCAGAAGGCGTTATATTGAAGTTATTGTCATATAGGGTTTTTATTTCTGCAATATCCTTGTCATGTAGGTATTTTCCATCTGACATTTCAGCAAACATCTCGAGTTCGTGCATGTCAATGACCGTAGGCAGAACGACTGACACTTCTTTTTGAGACAGAATGAATTTGATGGCCAACTGCGTTATATTCCAACCGTTTACTAGACCTATTGGTTTCATCTTTTCAACTTTTTGCATTGCTTCAACGATCCATTCCCTTTTTCTGCTGCTTCTATGATCATTTTTTCCGAAGACAGTCCTTTCGTTCACTTTCCCTGTTAGCACACCCGATGCATCAGGGACTCTCACCATAATTCCTACTCCATTCTTTTTGGCGATATCAAAAAAAGCATCGCCGGGGTCCTGTTCTAAGATATTGTAAACCGTCTGCAAGCACGTGATATTTCGGTTTTCCATTGCGAACATCCCTTCATCTTTCCAACCGATAGCAGGACCTAAGGCTACCCCATGACTTCTGATCTTGCCATTCTCTATGCAAACATCTAGAGATCGGAACAATTGATCATTCTTTATAGCGTTCATTTTCGGATTATGAAGGCTGTATACATCGACGTAGTCCGTATCCAGTCTTATTAGGCTCTGCTCAAGGGCATATTCCAGAAATTCATGGTCATGTTTCTGCGGCAATTCGCTATGACCTACCTGTACATTGGCATACATATCATAGCCCCATTTTGTGGAATATATTATTTCATCTCCGTCCTGCCCACTTCCTGATCTGCCCTTGCGCATACCTCTAAAAGCTCTAGCTACCAGTTTTTCGCTTTTACCATTTCCATACATGTCTGCCATTTCGTAAAAATTGATACCAAGATCATACGAACGTTTCAACATTCGAATTGCTTGGTCATCGTCAATCTTCCTACCGCTCGTCCACCAATCTAATGCGATAGTCCATGTTCCGAATCCTATTTCACTAACTTTAATTCCGCTCTTTCCTAACTTTCGATATTTCATTTAATCGATAACTCCTGAAGTTCTTTCACAATGTCCTTGAATTCTGAATCATTGAAAACAGGTTCGCAGTCCGCATCAACTATATCTAGGGTGGATTGGTTGTTATATTCGTGTTGAGATTTCTGTTGAGTCTGCAGTTTTGTGTTAGATAGCCTTATAGGGACCCATGACCTGCAACCGGTTAACTCTGGTTCAATATCCACTTCTATAGGGTTATTCATTTTGTATACTCGTAACACGACTACATTCATTGGTTTTTTAGGGTTATATCTCATTCTTATATTGACATAACGATCATTCCATATGTGATATTTCTCTAATTTTGCTAATGCCACTTCATCAGTAATTTCAGTAACCTGGATTGCAGTTGCACACGAAGTTATTCTGTTCCTGTTGTCTCTCGGAGTATTTTGAAGTACAATATCTAATTTGTCTGCGTAGTCTGACTGAAGTGACTCTTTGGATTGATGTTCGTAGGTTGGATAAAGAAAAAAATTGCTATGTTTTACTTCAAAACCATATTTATATTCCATAATTCCGCCTTTTCGAAGGAGAATTACCTGTCGTCCTTCCTCGAGTGCTTTACAAACTATTGCCCATTCTTTGAGCCCTGCGCTGCCATTAATGGCTCTTACTCCCATCGAAGTCTTTGTCTGGTCATGATCCAAAGACGGCATGGTTTCACTATCCTATACTCCTGACTATATCTTCAGTCTCCTTATAAACGCAGACAATCATCGGTGTATCCTTGGTCACATATTCACTGACCCTAGTTTCCCTCAACTGAACTATCAAATCCTGAAAAGCTATTAGATCATTTGTTTCAAAGGCAAGCATGAAATCTTGATCGTCGATTCCAAAGGAATAGGATGTATTTAACCTGACCTCAGGGAATCTTCTTCCGACTGCAATATGTTCATCCATCATTTTCTTACGCTCCTCAAATGGAAGCAAATACCACTCTCGCGCTTTGATAAAAGGATATACAATTACATACTTCATAGGGTCTTCGTCGGTGAGAAATCCAGGCATAATTTTGTTATTTGAATAAACGGATTTTCGAATGCAAGAAAGGTATACATGAGAGAGCTCGATATATTTTCCAATTATCGTAGAATAAACCTTCGATGTCAATACCTGTATCTTTTCAACTGAATCACAGATCATCCATAACATAAAGTCCGTGTCTGTACGAAGTCCTAACGTCGAATAAGTTCGAACTTTCATCTTTGTTTTTGCAACCTCTACTAAGCTCGAGAATTCCTTAGCTGCCTCCTCTTTTGCTATGTCGTTAAGCCATCTCCATTTTGGGTCAACCTTATAGAATGAAAAATTCAAATATGTTGGTGTTAGCGGCGATGGTAGAGAGGATGGTGTTCGTGCTGCGTGATTGATTTCTCCTCCAGAAACCATTTGATAACAAACTGTTAGCACTATATTTAAAACTAGATCTAGTTATTTCACACTCCTCTAAGCTCAGTTTTCTTCTACCCCAAGCCATCCATAACCTTTCGTTTCGAGCTCTTCTGAGAGTTCCTTGTTTCCTGATTTAATAATTCTGCCTTTTGACATTACGTGAACATGATCCAATCTTGACAAGTATCTGAGGATTCGTGCGTAATGAGTAATTACAACAACCCCGGCCCCAGTTTCGATTAACTTGTTGATTGCTTCTGCGACAGACTTTACAGCGTCAATATCTAGGCCAGAGTCAGGCTCGTCAAGAATCGCAACATTTGGCTTAAGGACTAACATCTGCATTACTTCTGACCTTTTTTTCTCGCCTCCGGAAAATCCTTCGTTCAGATACCTACTGAGAAACACTGGATCTAAGCCAACGGAATCCAAATTTCTTTTAACGTATTCATGGAACTCTCTTACAGTCAAAAAAACTTCCCTATTCTTCTGTTCTTCACCCAATGTTTTGTTTAAAGTATTATACGCGTTCCTTAAGAAGTGGCTATAGCCAACCCCTGCTATTTCTATCGGATATTGAAAGCCAAGAAAGATGCCTTTTTTCGCTCTTTCGTCTGTTGATAAATTTAGAATACTTTGACCTTTAACAAGTATGTCGCCCGAGGTAACACTATATTTTGGATGTCCAAGTAATACGTTTGCAAAAGTACTCTTGCCGGAACCGTTTGGTCCCATAAGTGCGTGAACTTCGTCCTTGTCTACGCTAAGATTCAGACCTGTTAGAATCTCCTTGCCCTCTATGCTAGCGTGCAAATCCTTTGTTTGTAAGAATGACATTGCAATATCTCTACTTTTAGATGAATACAATATAAGCATATGCGCCTCCTTTTCTTCTAAAAGATGTCCCTGAAGTGAGGTTAATTCTAGAAAATTCTAAGTTAGTTAAGTATAGCTTCAGTATACAAGTAATAGATCTAATTTAATTTGCCGAGCCTTGGCCTATTATTCGATCATACTAGAAAAGCCTTTCTCGCTAACTCCGACTTTGCAACGCCAGCCCGTCTGATATACTGCCTTCTATAGAACAAGAAAAATAGCAGCACACTTTTCCGCACCAATGCCATCTTTTTTGGTCAAAATCCTCTTTTTTCCAGGAAAAGACACCCGATAGACTGTGTGTACTGGGGCATATTAGACGACGCTGGCGACGAATATGACGCTGATGGACTCGAATATGACGACGATGATATAAATGACGAATTGATATATGCAAGATGTAATTCAAGGTTTTGTTGGGGCTCGTTGAAGCGAAGAAGCTCCGTTTTGATCCCTTTTTGGAGAAAGCTTCAAACCACACGAACCTAGAGACAGATCAAAAAGGACTTGATATGCTTTAATCCTCGAGAGGGTCACGCTAAAACTGAAGTGTAACAATTTGGAACAGCAGGCCTCCATTGATATTCCCTGCAGCCATTTTGGTCGTCCCAAATTTAGCTGATGCAGCTGCCATTATCAGAAAATTACTGTACCTTCAGGGATCCTGTCATATAAGGATGTACAGTGCAATGGAAAGGGTAGTCTCCTGCAGCCATTTTGGTCGTCCCAAATTTAGCTGATGCAGCTGGCATGATAATACTTGTGTCGAAGAGTTTCCCTGTTGTAGGATCACTTGGGTCTTTGCCGTTAGTTAGTGTATGCGGTACTGAATCTTTATTGATTACAGACACGGAGTCTCCTTTTTTCACTGTCACGGCGTCAGGGGCATAACTTGGGTTTCCTTGTGTAGATGCACCTGCTAGAATGGTGACAGATGCTCCTACGGGACCACTACTAGCTGAGGTACTGCCAGATGTAGCAGCTTGTGGATTTTTTTCAGCTGCAGCTATATCCTGAGGAGTTAAATTCAACCTGTATAAAGAGAACATATTCCCTGGAACCGGTGCAATACTATGGAAAGTAGGATAGATAATCGCTCCTGTAACTCCTCCTAGAATAAGAAGCACCATCAAAGCTTTTCTTCCAATCCACATGCTAGTTGAAGTTAATCTTCGACAAGCCCATATTAATTTCTTTTATCAATATGGTCTTCTTGCTAACTGTCTTGGCCTTTATGTCATTGAATGTTGTTTCTTGCTCACACGCGATAGGTCGGTTACCATGGTTGCCTTTTCTACGTTATCCCTCGTCACCTTTTTCTTCACTAGAATTGCAAATGTCTTATCATCACAGATGCTCCTACGGGACCACTACTAGCTGCGGTATTGTTCCACATAATAACCATCTAACGTGCTGCCTCGTTTATCTATCGTTGTTGCATTGTATTGAAAAAGAATCTGCGAAAGGACTCTTTTTCAATACTTTTCCAATATAGTATAGTCTGAACTTAGATTATACTATATTGCCAGCGACATATTGCTATTTCTAAAGAACATATCACACCACTTTTATTTTAGATAAAGGAGTTATATCAAATGCCAAAGTTTCAAGATCGAAAATGCGTTGTTTGCGGTGATCGTGTAAGCATTAGATACAGATCAATGCCAGAATGGAACATTGAAGGGGATCTTTGTGGAAAATGCTATGTGAAAAGGTTAACCGATCACTATATTGCCACCGATCGTAGAGATATTACCAATCGCTGATTTCTAGATTTGAGTTTATATAATTTCAAGAAACGTAAAAATAACGTTCTATCTATACGATTTTTGTTTCCTGCGTCGAGCACCAGGTCCCCCGAATTTTTTGGATTCGCTCTGTCTAGGATCACCAGCCAGCAGATGTCTATCGTATTCTATAATTTTTTTCCGAATTTCCTCACGTATACTCTTTGCGAAAGGATGATCTCTTGGATCCCTTCTACCTTTTCCCTCGCCAGTCAGTGCTCTGGAAATAGCAACCGCGGAAGCAAAGGCTTGTCCCATGAATCCTCCACCTTGAACCTTAACAACGATATCAACCTTGTTCCGGACTTCTCCTATTAGGTTGAGAGGAGTCAATACTAACTCCTTGGCCATCTGTGGTTCCAACAGTTCAGCTGGAATATTATTGATTCTTACCCTGCCAGCTCCCTTTGATATAGTAGCCACAGCTCTACACGTTTTTCGTTGGCCAGGATAAAGGTCTATTTTGTTAACCATGTATTTCCCCACTCCATCCAATCTCTTTCGCTAGATCGCCCATCGTAATGTAATCCGAAATCGGTTTAGGGATTTTTGAATCTTCAAAGGACTTCATTGAAGAATTTCTGAACTGATCGGGAATGCTGATATATACTCTTAAGCGTTTAAAAGCTTGGACACCGCTAGACTTTCTTTTTGGCATCATCCCCCTCACCATCTTGGTCAGTATTCTATCTGGTCTTCGAGGATGGAATGGTCCATGCATTGGATTAGTTGCAGAACTGATTTCGAGATGTTCCTTATAGAGTTGAATTGTCTTGTATCTATGTCCAGATAGCATGGTCTTCTCTGCATTTACAATCGTGACTCTATTTCCTTTTAGAATCAATTTGGCAACGTGGGAGCATAGTCTACCTGCGATACACCCAGTTCCGTCTACTACTATTTCACCTCTTTCAGGTTTCAATAACACGCGCTCTTTTTTTGATTCCTGTTGTTCAGCCAATTATTCGTACTCCTTTGCCCTGTGGATATGTCTCTATCAATTCGTTAAGAGTTATAACTTTGCCGCCTACGTCTGTGATCTTTTTTGCGGCCATATATGATATAGAAAATGCACAAACTGTTAATTGGTGATCCATTTCTCCAGATCCAAGAACCTTACCTGGTACAACTATCACTTCCCCATTCTTCGTAACAGATGACAATCTCGAAATATTGACTTCTCTTCTGATTGACCTAGCCTTAGATATCTCATATTCGAGGGCTCTCCAAATCAACGACTTGTTCTTCTTAAATGCCTTCCGTAAGGTCCATATCATATTATCAACCAGAGTATTGGCAAACATT
Organism: Nitrososphaeraceae archaeon; assembly: GCA_030038695.1. Lineage (GTDB taxonomy): Archaea > Thermoproteota > Nitrososphaeria > Nitrososphaerales > Nitrososphaeraceae > Nitrosopolaris. Next base: position 73 of record JASHSN010000266.1, on the reverse strand, counting down.
ACGACTATTCCGTCGTTTATCCGGAATCCCCAAATAAACCTACCTAGGTCGTGCTGGGTCTTTCAAGAGATCG